>VFKN01000176.1 GCA_009885525.1 Anaerolineaceae bacterium
TATTAGACGTTATCGGAAATAGCGTTATGATAGGCGAATGTTTCAATACGAAAATCTAAAAACACAACCTAGAAAATTTCTCGCGCAGACGAGTTTGACCGTCGCTGAATTTGAAGATTTGCTGCCTGCCTTTGAAAAAGCATATCTGAAAAAATTTCCTGTCAAAAAGACGAAAACAGGAAAAGATAGAAAAAGGAAAGCAGGCGCAGGTCGTAAGAGTTCGCTGGATCGGATTGAGCAGAAACTGTTGTTTGCCTTAGTTTATCAGAAGTCCTATCCGTTGCAAGCGATCATGGGCGAATTGTTTGGCATGGGACAATCGCAAGCCAACGAATGGATTCATGAACTCCTGCCGATTTTGAAGCAAACCCTGAACGATCTTGGAGTGATGCCCGAACGAAATCCAAAGAAATTCAAAGCGAAAGAGCAAAATCGGAAAGATGCACTGGATTCAATCATTGACGGTACTGAAAGGCGCCGCCAGCGACCCAAACAGAGCGAAAAACAGGCTTTACACTATAGCGGCAAGAAAAAAGCCCATACGGACAAGAACGTGATTATTGCAACCCTCAAGAAAAAACGAATATCTTATCTGAGCAAAACGTACCCTGGAAAAACGCATGACAAGAAGGTTGCAGACAGCGAGAAGATTTCATATCCAACACACATTGCCCTGCATAAAGACACTGGCTTTCAAGGATATGAACCTAACGTAAGAAAAACATATCAGCCGAAAAAAAACCTCGCAAGCAGGAATTGACCCAGAAAGAGAAAGAAAATAATCGTAAGTTGTCCAAAGTCCGTGTCAAAGTCGAACATGCAATTTCTGGGATCAAACGTTCTCGAACTGTGAAGGATATTTTGAGGAATACAAAAGATGGCTTTTCTGATTTGGTGATGGTGATTGCTTGCGGATTGCATAATTTCCGCGTCGATCACAGAAAGAAACCTTTGAAACGATGACTAAATTTTATTTCCGATAACGTCTAATAAGTATTGACCGGGCACTCCCTTCAACTTACATGAACGGAGTAGATTTTATAGTCGCAGACGTGCGTGACTTTGGCCAGCTGCTCGCAAGCATTCGCGGTTGTGATGCGCTGATTCATCTGGCCGCGATTCGTGCGCCGGTCAATCATCCCGATCCGGTTGTATATGCCGACAATACCATCAGCAGCTATAACGCGTTGAGCGCAGCTGCAACTCTCGGCATCAAACGCGTATGTATGGCATCTTCCATCAATGCAATTGGCGGCGCGTTTAGTCGTTCACCCCGTTATGATTATTTTCCCGTGGATGAACAGCATCCTACTTATTCTGAAGATCCGTATAGCCTTTCCAAATGGGTATTAGAGCAGCAAGGCGATGCCTTTGCCCGCCGCTACGAGTGGATGACGATTGCAAGTTTGCGTCTCCACTGGCTGCTGGATGAGCGCGAAAGAGCGCTTCAGATAACGGCGAATATGGGCGAGATCGCCATCCGTCATTTGTGGGCATACACAATGTTGAGCGAAGCCAGCCGCGCCTGCTTGCTTTCTCTCACCGCTGATTTCACCGGCCACGAAGTTTTCTATATTGCCGCACCGCATACAGCCGCCGCACAACCATCAATGGAATTGGCGCGCCAGTATTATCCGCAGACAGAAATTCGCGGAGATTTTTCAGACCACGCCAGTTTCTTTAATTGCGCCAAAGCCGAGCGGATTCTCGGCTGGAAGCATCAGGAGAATTAATCCATGAAAATTACTGATATTAAACCGCTGCCCGTCTGGGTCGGAAGCCGCAACCAACTCGTTGTCAAAGTCGAAACCGATGAAGGAATTTATGGACTCGGCGAATCAGGCCTGAGCGGACGCGAGCTGGCTGTCGTCGGCGCGTTGAGACATTTCCGCGAATTTTTGATCGGCAAAGACCCGATGCAAATTGGGCGCATCTGGCAGGAACTCTATCGCGGCCAATATTTTGAAGGCGGACGTGTTTTGCTGGCTGCGCAAAGCGCCATTGATATCGCGCTTTACGACATCGCGGGCAAAGCACTCAACGTGCCTGTTTATCAACTGCTCGGCGGCAAACAGCGCGATGTGATTCCCTGCTTCGCAACCGCAACCGGCGCGGGCCCTGCGCTGATCGACGATATCAAATTGCTGCGCGAGCACGGCTGGAACGTCATCCGCACAGGCCCGATGATGCTCGATCATCAAGGCGGTTTCACTAGCGAGTCAGATATTTGGGAGCCGCGTGAAAGCATCCCGATGACCGCCAAATGGTTGACCAAAGTCCGCGAGGAATGCGGCAGCGATTTTGTGATGGGCATTGATTATCATCACCGCTTGAACATTGCCGAGACCGCATCTTTCTGCCAGCGGATGCCGATGGGCACGCTTGATTTTATTGAAGAACCGATCCGCGATGAAAGCCCTGAAGCGTATGAGGCTCTCCGAAAATTAACAGATATCCCGTTTGCCGTCGGCGAAGAATTTGCCAGCAAATGGCAGTTCCTGCCCTTCATCGAAAAACATCTCACCGATTTTGCGCGCGTGGATTTGTGCAACGTGGGCGGCTTTACCGAAGCAATGAAAGTAGCTGGTTGGGCGGAAGCGCATTACATTGATTTGATGCCGCATAATCCGCTCGGCCCCGTTTGCACCGCCGCGACAATTCACATGGCGGCGGCAGTGCCGAATTTTGCATGGCTCGAAGTGCGCGTGACTCAAACCGAGAATTTATATTATGGACAATCAGGCATCAATGACGCTGAAGCGCTCTTCCCTGTTCAACCATTGCTTGTAGGCACGTCGTTCCCTGTCCCAACTGCCCCCGGACTCGGAATTGAGATTGATGAAAAATTAGCGAGCTCGCAAGCGTGGAAATTCTGGGAAGCACCGCATTGGAAACGCCGCGACGGTTCGGTGACGAATTGGTAAAAGAGAACTTATGACACAATCAACCCAATCTTTTTTCTTTGCAAGTGGTTACGCCACTGCTGAACAACCCGGTATCCAATCTTTTCTCTTCGACGAATCTACCGGAAAAATAACCGCGCACGGATCATACACGGGGATCAATACCCCGTCATTTATTCTCGCGCATCCCAATCGACGCTGGCTATTTGCAGTCAGTGAAACAGGACAGGGAAGTCATGGCGTACCTGGCGCGGTTTGGGCTTTTCGTTTTGAGCGCGAACCGTTCAGCATTGAACCCATCAATCATCAATCCACGCGCGGCGATTGGCCCTGTCATTTGCAACTCGATGCGACCAGTAACTGGTTGCTCGCCACGAATTACGGCACGGGCAATGCAGCCATCTATCCAATTCAACCCGATGGTTCGCTCGGCGAAATGACGGATTTTATTCAGCATCATGGCACGGGACCAAACGCGGCGCGGCAGGAATCTTCACACGCGCACTCGTCCATCTTTACCCCGGATAATCGCTTCGTCATCATTGCTGATCTGGGAATCGATCAACTCGTCATTTACAAATTTGATTTATCAACCGGCAAGCTGCTTCCGCACCTATCTGTGAACACGCGCTCCGGCGCTGGGCCGCGGCATCTCACTTTCCATTCAAATGGCAAGTGGATGTATGCGGCGAATGAGCTCGATAACACTGTCTCGCTATATGACTACGATGCGGCAAATGGCACGTTGACCGAAAGGCAAAGCCTGCCCACGCTTCCATCAGACTCACCGGAAAGTACGGTGGCTGATATTCATATTTCGGCAACGAGCAATCGCTTATATATTTCCAATCGCGGTCATGACAGCATCGCGGTTTATGATATCGACAGCGACGGAAGTTTGAAATTGATTTCCATCAAATCATCAGGCGGGAAAATTCCGCGTAACTTTGCGCTTGCGCCCGGTGGAAGATTCCTGCTCGCGGCAAATCAAAACAGTAATGAAGTTTGCGTTCTGCCAATCCTTGCAGACGCGGAAGTACTCGGCGCGCCGGTTGATCGCACTGCCGTGATTGGCGCTTCATGTATTCAATTTGTGTAGCCCATGAGCGAATCAATCCGTACAACCCGTTTTGATTTTGTCAGCCTTGGTGAATCCATGCTGCGCCTGAGTGTGCCAACCGGCTACAGGTTGGACGATACGCGCTCGCTCGATATGGAACTTGCCGGCGCGGAAAGCAACGTCAGCGTGGCACTGGCACGTTTGGGCTGGCGTACTGGCTGGGTCAGTCGTATGCCCGACCACGCATTGAGTCAGGCGATTCTGCGCGCGCTGCGCTCCGATGGTGTCGATGTCTCGGCGGTGAAATGCGTTCCAGACGAACGCCTCGGTACATACTTTATCGAATTCGCTACGCCGCCGCGTTCCACTCAAGTGATCTATGACCGCGCAAATTCCGCGGCCTCGCGCATGACATCGGCTGATATTGATTGGGATTACCTGCTGGATACGCGTGTGCTTCATTTGACCGGCATCACCGCGGCGTTGAGCGAAAGTTGTTACGACTTGCTTGTCGAAGCGATTCAACGCGCTCATGCTGCGGGAGTTATGGTCAGCTTTGATGTGAACTATCGCGCCAAATTGTGGGATGCCGCAACCGCTGGCGAAAAGCTGCGCCCCTTGATCGCCGAAGCGGATGTCCTGTTATGCAAAGGCGTAGATGCGACATCCTTATTTGGATGCCAGGGCGAGCCGCGTCAATTGATGGGTGAGTTGCAAGCGCTCACGCGCGCGCCTGCCATCTTCTGCACTTTTGGCGAGCAGGGAGCGGCGTTGTTGAGCGGCAACGAGTTTGCGACTCAACCTGCCCTGCCGGTTCAAATCGTGGATCGCATCGGCAGCGGCGACGCGTTCGCGGCGGGTGTCCTCGATGGCTGGTTATCCGGCGATGGTTCCGCGAGTGATCGTTCTGCTTTGCGTGAAGGTTTGCATCACGGTGTCGCGTTGGCGGCGATTGCATTATCGCAATATGGCGACCGGGTTCTTTCATCACGTACCGAATTAAACTCGGCCTTGACATCAGAGCGGCTCGACATTTCACGTTAGGAGAAAAATATGTCTGTTATTCAACAAATTCTCGATAAAAAAATAGTCGCAGTGGTGCGGCTGGAAAATTACGACCGCGCAGTGGATGTGGCGCGGGCGCTCGTGGCGGGTGGTGTGAACGTACTCGAATTTACACTCACGGGTCAGGGCGCGATCGAGGCTGTTTCTGCGACGCGCAAAGCATTAGGTGACGCTGCCTGTGTCGGTGTGGGAACTGTCCTATCGCCCGAGCAGGCCGAGGCGGCGATTGATGCGGGCGCGCAATTTCTCGTCACGCCCGCGCTGCGCAAGCAAGTCATCGCAACTTGTGTCAAGCGGCAGACGTTAATTTTGTGCGGCGGTTTTACGCCCACCGAATTGCTCGAAGCGCATGAAGCCGGCGCGGAAATGGTCAAAGTATTTCCGGCGCAATCGGGCGGGCCGAGTTTTATTAAAAATGTGCTCGCGCCGATGCCCTTCCTTAAATTGGTGCCGACCGGTGGTGTCAGTCCTGAGAATGCGCATGAGTATCTTGCGGCTGGCGCAGCGGCAGTGGGTATCGGCGGAAATTTAGTATCCAATAAACTCGTCGCGGCTGAAGCGTTTGATCAGATCACCGCCACGGCGCAGGCATGTATGGACGCCGTCCATAAGCATAGTTAAATAATTTATCGCTACACAGGAGATCACATGAAAAAACTTCGCTGGGGATTGTTGAGCACCGCCCGTATCAACCGCGTATTATTGCCGCCGCTGCGCTCATCGGCGCGGAACGAATTAACCGCTGTCACCAGCCGCGATATGGCGCGGGCGCAAGCTTACGCCGCTGAACGGAACATCCCACGCGTCTTCGGAAGTTACGAAGCCATGCTCGCCGACCCGGATGTGGACGTGATCTACAATCCGCTGCCCAACAGCATGCATACCGAATGGACGATCAAAGCCGCTGAAGCAGGTAAGCATGTGCTGTGTGAAAAGCCGCTGGCGAATACAGTTGCAGAAGTGGAGATGATCACCGCCGCCGCGAAAAAAGCGGGCGTAGTGGTCATGGAAGCTTTCATGTATCGCCATCATCCGCAAACGCTCAAAGTAAAAGAACTGGTCGAGAGCGGCGCGATTGGAAATCTCCAACTGATCCGCGGGTCGTTCACTTTTAAAATTTCAGATGAAGACGATGTGCGTCTTAACGCATCACTCGGCGGCGGCAGTATTTGGGATGTGGGCTGCTATCCGATTAGCTATGCGCGCTTGATCGCTGGCGCTGAACCCATCAAAGTATTTGGCTGGCAAATCACAGGCGCAGCCAGCGGCGTGGATGAAACTTTCGTGGGTCAGTTGCATTTTTCCAACGGAGTATATGCCCAATTCGATTCCGGCTTTCGTACGCCGCGGCGCGCCCACATGGAAATTGTCGGGGATGAAGGTTCGCTCACTGTGCTGGAGCCATTCCAGCCCTATTTAAAGGAAAAAATTATTTTGAGGAATGGCGAAAAAGAAGAAGTCATTACCATAGCGGGTGAAGATTTATATCTCGGCGAAGTTGAAAATATGGCTGATGCAATTTTGGAAGGCAAGCCCATCCGCATGAGTCTCGCGGATAGTCGCAGCAACGTTGCGACCATCACGGCGTTACTGCGTTCCGCACAGGAAGGCAAACCCGTCAGCATGTAGTTTGATGTTAAAGGAAAACTTATGAGCAACCCATTTACTCTCGGCGTTAACTACTGGCCGCGCCGCAAAGCCATGTATTGGTGGAGTGATTTTGACGCCGGTGAAGTGCGCGAGGAATTCAGCATCATTAAAGAGATCGGTTTGAATGTCGTGCGCCTGTTTTTATTATGGGATGATTTTCAGCCCGAGCCTGATTCGGTTAATAAAGACGCGCTTGCCAATCTGATAAAGGTCGCGGATATCGCCGCCGAAAACGGCCTCGGCCTCGATATCACCTTCTTCACCGGTCACATGAGCGGACCGAATTGGAGTCCGCGCTGGCTGCTTGGCGGAGACTTACCTCCGCAGGCGCACCGGCATTGGCTGCATGATGTGGTCAGCAACGGCAAGATAACCGACAAAGGTTATCGCAACATGTTCCATGATGAAATGGCATTGAACGCGACTCGCCTGCTTTTGAAAACAGTTGTCGGGGCGCTCAAAGATCATCCCGCCATCTGGATGTGGAATCTCGGCAACGAACCCGATCTCTTCGCCTGGCCCAATTCATCAGATAAAGGCGCGGCGTGGGTGGAGGAAATGGTTACGTTGATCAAATCCATCGATGCGAATCATCCCGTCACCATCGGCTTGCACGGTGATGGCTTGCATCGCGATAACGGCTTGCGCATTGATAAAGTGTACGCACATACCGATGTCGCGGTCATGCATTCCTATCCCATGTACACGCCCTGGGCGCGCAAACCGCTTGATCCTGATTTTGTGCCCTTCACGTGTGCGGTCACTGCCGCGTTAAGTGGCAAGCCGGTATTGATGGAAGAGTTCGGCGGCTGCACTGCGCTCCCCGGTGAAGCCACCTACATCATGAAATGGGTGGAGACGAACGGACGTAACCACGAACAATTCATGGCCAGCGAAGAAGACTTCGCGGAATTCCTCAGCCTGACGATTCCGAAATTGCAGGACAGCGGCGCGACGGGCGCGATGTTGTGGTGCTTTGCCGATTATGTCCCCGAGTTATGGAATTTGCCTCCCTGCCAAAATGCGCGTCACGAACGCTTCTTTGGCATGGTGCGCCCGGATGGCTCGCTCAAGCCGCACGCTAAAGTCATTCAGGAATTTGCGAAAACAAATCCGCAAGTTAAGCCGATCCCTGATTACGCAAAGGTCAAAGTCAACGCAGATGAGTTTTATAAAGACCCTGCAAATTATCTCGTTGACCTATATCAAACATATTTACGCGGCGTCGAAGAAAAATAAATCTGCTTGCGTTTCCGTTAAATGAACTTAATCTTATAAATGGAGTTGAAAATGGCAAATAAGAAATTTAATTGGGGGATCATTGGCCCCGGGCGGATTGCGCAGCAGTTTGCGAACGGATTAAAGGTTGTTGAGGATGCCGCATTATATGCAGTCGCCAGCACCAGCGCGGAACGCGGCGCTGCCTTTGCCCAAAAAAATGGCGGCGAAAAAATCCATGACTCTTATGAAGCGCTCGTGGCTGACCCGGAAGTGGATGCCGTTTATGTGGCGACTCCGCACCGCTATCATTTTGAGAATGTGATGCTGTGTTTGAATGCGGGCAAACCCATCCTGTGTGAAAAGCCTTTGACGGTCAATGCCGTGGAAACAAAAACACTGATCGAAACATCTCAAACAAAAAAGACCTTTCTAATGGAGGCTTTGTGGACCCGCTGCCTGCCGATCTACGAGGAAATCCGTCAGTGGCTGGATGCCGGATCGATTGGCGATATAAAATATATGAGTTCAACGTTTGGATTCGTCGCGCCAAAAGCCGAAAATGACCGCTGGCTTAATCCTGAATTAGCCGGAGGAACTCTGCTGGATATGGGGATTTACCCAATCTCGGTTTCTCAATGGGTGACCGGTCAGGAACCTGAATCCTTTAGCGTGCAGGCGATTCTGGGAAAGACCGGCGTGGATGAGTTGACTGCTGTGACACTCAAATATCCCAACGGTGTGGTTTCTCAATTCAATAGTAATTTTCTCGTTAAAAACACCAATGACTTTTTTATCTACGGCACAAAAGGACATATCAATATTCATCCGAACTATTGGGGCGCCAGTAATGCAACTCTTGTTACTGAAGATCAGGAATTAACGATTTCAAAACCTTTGGCAGGCGGTGGTTTCGAATATCAAACAATGGAATCTATGCGTTGCATCCGCGCTGGCTTGCTGGAAAGCCCAAAGATGACTCACGCCGAGTCGCTGGCTAACATGGAATTAATGGATAAAATTCGGGCCGAGATCGGGCTGAAATATCCGTTTGAATAATGTTTCAACAATATAAAAAATAAAAAGGAAAAAATTATGCCCAAAAATACTTATAACTTCCCGAAAGAATTTGTCTGGGGTGCCGCAACCGCTTCGTATCAGATTGAAGGCGCGTGGAACAAGGACGGCAAAGGTGAATCCATTTGGGATCGCTTCTCACACACGCCGGGCAAGGTCAATAACAATGACAACGGCGACATAGCCAACGATCATTATCACCTGTGGCGCAAAGACATCAAGTTGATGAAGCAGCTTGGCCTCAAAGCCTATCGCTTCTCAATCTCCTGGCCGCGCATTTTGCCAAACGGACGCGGAAAGGTAAATCAAAAAGGAATAAATTTCTACAGCAAACTTGTCGATGGTTTACTCGCCGCGGGCATTACTCCTTATGCCACTCTCTATCATTGGGACTTGCCGCAAGTCTTGCAGGATGAAGGCGGCTGGGAAGTCCGCTCGACCGCCGAAGCGTTTGTTGAATATACCGAAGCCATCACGCAAGCGTTGGGCGATCGCGTAAAAAATTGGATCACCATCAACGAACCCGCCTGCGTCGCATGGGTCTCAAACGACATGGGCGAACATGCCCCTGGCTATAAAGATATGCAGCGTGCCATCCCGGTGAGTTTTCATGTGATGCTCGCGCATGGCTGGGCTGTGCCGATCATCCGCAAGAACAGTCCAAATTCGGAAGTGGGCATCACCCTTAATGTGGGCTGGAGAGCTGCCGCTTCAAATTCAACCTTTGATCTGGATGCCGTCCGCGCAGGAGATGGCAAGTGGACGCGCTGGTTCGCCGATCCGCTTTACGGGCGCGGTTATCCTGCCGATGTCATCGCGGATTTTGAGAAGCAGGGTTTCCTGCCGGATGGAATGAACTTCATCATGGAAGGTGATCTTAGCGCGATTGCCGAGCCTACAGATTTTCTCGGCATCAATTATTACAACCGCGAAGTTGTTCGTTCAAATGCGCCGGGTAACGAACCCCAAACTCTTTTCTCCAAACCAAAAAGCCCCGAAAACTGGACCGAGATGGATTGGGAAAATTACCCCGATGGCTTGGCCGGTGTGCTTGGTAGAATGTACTTTGATTACAAGCCGCTCAAATTGTATGTGACCGAAAATGGCGCAAGCTATTCCACTGCGCCTGATGAAAACGGCGTAGTAAATGATACACTCCGTCTGGATTATTACAAAACGCATCTCGCTGCCATGCATCGCGTTATGCAGGCGGGCGTGCCCATGGCGGGTTATTTCGCCTGGTCGCTGATGGATAATTTTGAATGGGCAAAGGGTTACGCTCAACGCTTCGGCATTGTGTGGGTTAATTTTGAAACACAGGAGCGCATTGTTAAGGAAAGTGCAAAATGGTTGAAAGGTGTTATGAAAAAAAATGGATTCTAAAATAATCTCCCCCGACTGGCTTGATGCCGCCCTCGAATTTTGCATCGCGAAAACGCGCCACAATTTAGCAACCCTTAACGGCTTCCCCGAACGAACCGAAGGTGGTAAGTGGATAGAGATAGAACCCGATAAACATGGCTGGTGGGTCGGCGGACATTGGGTCGGATTGCTCTGGCTGGCTTACGCTGCCACCGGCGACTCATCGTTCACAGTCGCTGCGCGTGATTGGGCAAACCGTCTGCTCCCGCGCCAACCCGACCAGGATGATCACGACCTCGGTTTTCTCTTCGAGCTGGGATTCGTTCTCGGCTATCAAGTGACCGGCGATGAAACACTCAAGCCGCCCGCCTTGCAAGCCGCGTCAACACTCAGCCAGCGTTTTAATCCGCGCGGAAAATTTATCCAGGCCTGGGGTTTACTCGACGCTTCGCCCGAACTGCGCGGGCGCACGATCATGGATACCATGATGAACCTCGACCTGCTTTTCTGGGCTGGCAAAGAAACCGGCGACCCGCGCTATGCTGAGATCGCCGCCGCCCATGCGCGTACCACTCTGTCCTATCACATGCGGCCGGATGGCAGCACCTCGCACGTCTGCGACTTCGACCCGGATACGGGCGCGTTCATCAAACAGGATACCCATCAAGGGTTGAGCGCCACTTCCTGTTGGAGTCGCGGACAGGCCTGGGGTGTGTACGGTTTTGCGGATTGCTACCGCGCCACGGGCGATCCCATTTTCTTGAATACCAGCCGCCGCCTGGTGGAACATATCTGGTCGCGCCTGCCCGCTGATCTGATTCCATTTTGGGATTTCGACAGCCCGCTGATTCCCAACGACGTGCGCGACAGTTCCGCGGCATCGGTATTGGCAGCGGGCTTGCTTAATCTGGCCTCCGTCGAAGATGATCCCAGGCTCGCAGTTACCTGGCAATACCGCGCGATCCGCATCCTCGAATCGCTCTGGCTGAATTACACCAGCCGCGACACAGATGAAGCCAGCCTGCTGCTGCACGGCACGCGCTCCAAACCGCACAACCTGATGGATCATGGCCTGATCTACGGCGATTATTATTTCGTCGAAGCGCTGATGCGTTTATCGAAACCGGAACTAACCATCTCTTAACCCAATCATTTAGGAGTACCCATGAAATATCATTCGAACCTCACATCCGACTTTGGCGTCAACACCCTGCCCATCAACCCCTGCAAACTGCTTGACTTCAATTTACTCAAACTTGAAGCCGGTGAAAAATACAGAGCCAGCAGCGGAAATCGTGAATTTCTGGCGGTGATATTGGGCGGCAAAGCCACCTTCACCATCAACGGGACGAAATTCGAGAAGGTCGGCGGGCGGCCTAATGTTTTTAATGGAAAGCCGCATTCGGTTTATATTCCCACCGGAGCAGACTTCAGCATTCAGGCTGAAGACGCAGTTGAAATTGCTCTGCCCAGTGCGCCCAGCAATGACCCGGATATCAAACCCTATGTGATCGCTCCCGCGCAAGTGGCAAACGGAGTTTGGGGCGCGGCGAATTTCAAGCGTTACTTCCATCAGATTCTTACACTCGCCGCACAACCTGAATTACCTGCCAGCCGCTTAATCGTTGGCGAGACTTTCACACCCAGTGGTAATTGGAGCACTTATCCGCCGCACAAACATCAGGTGGATGATCTACCGCGTGAGGCTTATCACGAAGAAATGTATTATTTCAGAGTCAATCCCGGCGATGGTTTTGGTATTTGTCACTACTACAACGAAGAAGGTGAAGACGAAAACTTCACCATCCGCGACAACAGCATCCACATGCTGCCGCGCGGATATCATACCGTTGTCAGCGCTCCCGGTTACACCACTTATTATTTGTGGTTCCTCGCGGGTAATCAGCGCGTCCAAGCCACAGTAGATGATCCGGCAGTTGGCTGGGTTAACAAATCGGTGGCGATGTTAAAAGAATTGGGGCATTAAATACAGAGAGAGCAGTGAGTAGAGAACAGGCGTTTTCTACTCACTACTCTTTAATAAGGAAATTCACATGATTCTTGATCTCTTTAAACTCGATGGAAAAGTCGCACTCGTCACCGGCGCGGGGCGCGGATTGGGACAGGCGATGGCAATCGCCCTTGCTGAAGCCGGCGCGGATGTGGCTGGGTTGGGCGTCAACTCTCTGGATGAAACCGCTGCGCAAGTCAAAGCATTGGGGAGAAGATTCCTGCCGCTCAAATTCGATCTGCTCGAAGCGCACGCCGAAGACATGACCAAAGTAGTTGAACAGGTGGTGACTGGTTTGGGCGGCCTGGATATTCTTGTCAACAACGCCGGCACAATACGCCGCGCCCCGGTGCTCGAATTCAGCGAGAAGGATTGGGATGATGTGATGCAAATCAACCTAAAAGCCACATTCCTGCTCTCGCAAGCTGCGGGGCGGGTGATGGTCACGCACGGCAAAGGCAAGATTATTAACATCGCCTCGATGCTTTCCTTTCAAGGCGGCATTCGCGTGGCATCTTACGCCGCGGCGAAAAGCGGCATGGCAGGTATCACCCGTTTGATGGCAAATGAACTAGCCGTTAAAGGGCTTAATATCAACGCCATTGCTCCCGGTTACATGGCAACAGATAATACCGCCGCATTACGCGTTGATCCTGAGCGTGCGCCCGCCATTCTTGAACGTATCCCGGCCGGGCGCTGGGGCGAACCCGCTGACTTAATGGGCGCGGTCGTCTTTCTCGCTTCCGCTGCATCCGATTATATGAACGGCGCGATTGTGCCGGTAGATGGTGGTTGGCTGACGCGCTAATTCAAAACACGACATGGATTTCATGTTTGACTTATGACTCTACTGCAAAAAGGTCTTTAAACACGAAGGACACAAAGTACACGAAGGTTTTAATTAATGAAAAGGCTTTTCCTTTGTATCCCTTTGTGCCTTTGTGTTTAA
>VFKN01000106.1 GCA_009885525.1 Anaerolineaceae bacterium
GAGTATATTTTCCCTTCCGCCGATTGCGCCTGCGAGATAGAGGCTTCAATCGGGAATTCTTCGCCGTTGGCGCGCAAGCCCGCTACAGTCGTGAAGCCAGGCATAGCGCGGTGGCTTTCACCCGACTTGCCATACGCGGCGATATATTGCGGGTGCGCCTCGCGATGGTGGCGGGGAATCAGCGCGTTTAAATTCTTGCCAATCAAACTGTCAGCCTCGTACCCAAACATTTTCTCGGCGGCAGCATTGAGCAGAATGATGTTTTGATTTTCATCCACAGAGATAAAGCCGTCAGCCGCGCCGCTGATAATATTATTAAGCCGCTCTTCGCTGTTTTTTATTTTTAGTTCCGCCAGTTTGCGCTCGGTGACTTCTAATTTCAGGTCGTGATTGGTTTGATTGAGTGCGATAGTGCGTTCTTGAACCTGAGTCTCCAGATCAGCATTGAAGCGGGATAAAGCCAGACGCGAAATATTCAAACGCCGCGTCACAACCATGAGAAACGCCAGCAGCAGGAGCAAGACCACAAAAACAACAATCACCGCGATGATTTGCAGCTGGTAGAGTTCCCATAGCGAGTACTGCCGGTTCTTGACGATGCTGTCCGGAGGCAGGGCTGACAGCGGGATGTCAAACCTCTGCAAGGCAAGCTGGTCAAAAAATGAAACGGTTGGATTGATCCTTGACAATTGGAATGGAACTCGCCGCTGTGCCGCGCAGGATGCGCAAACCGATCTGCGTCGCATCCCTGGCTTGGTGATCAATGCTGTACATGTAGCCGCCGATGGAGCCTGTCCCGATAAATTGATCGTAGCCGCTGATGACGGGCACGGCGGAAACGGCGGTCAGTTCGCGCAATACGTCAATGGGACGATAGCTATTCCCGTCCACATCCTCGAACATAAGATGATATAGGACGATCGCGGTTTTCGGCAATTCCGCAATCCGTTGTTTGATCTCAGACAGCGGCAGGGTAGACAGGTCGGTAAATTTGATTTGCCCCTTCATTTTCTCCTGCAAGGTTTGAACCGGCTGGATAAATCCTTGATCAAGCTGTCCCACGCCATGCACGATCACGACCTCGTTGACGGTTGGCAGCTTATCCAATACCCACTGCACCGATTTTGTGTAATCCTCCACCCCGCTCACGCCGCTCACATCCGCCGGCAGTTTCAATGCGGCAAGACGTTCGGTGGTGATGTCGAAGAAAACGATTGGGGCGTTCGGCAAAATTTCTGCGCGGTGTGCCAGCCAGAGATTCAGCATTGTCTCACTGGAGACGATCACCAGGTCAACCGATTTGCTTTGATACTTGGCTGTATACAGGTCAAACATTTTTTGCTGATAGGCAGGGTCGGAGAAACGGTTGAGATCCATGTATTCATAGTACACGTCAAGGTTGAGATCGGCGGCGCCCCCGAATTCCTCGCGAATAGCCTGCGCCGCTATCACATTAACGGGCTGGTCAATTTGATAGGGGAACATCACCAATACTGTTTTTTTGACGGGCGCTACCACAACAGCCTTGCCCTTGACCAGTCCGCTTGCTCCAGCGGAATTAACCCAACCCGCGTAGAGAATCGCCATTAGGATGAGCAGCGCAGCCACAAGCAGCGCCCGCCCATTTTTCCAAATCCCGACGGTTTGCAGATATTTTTGATTCATGTTGTCACCCAGGTAGTGTATAAGGACGCACGCCGTTTTGTTTGTAATCTCCTGATTTATACTATCAATTACTGTAACTGTCATGTTATTCTCCTCTTTATTAACTCACCTTAAGCATGACTCAATCCCGAAGGGATGAAAGGATTGTAGAACAAAGGCATACAGGCATTCAAATCCCGAAGGGATAACATGGTTTGTGCCATAAAAGCATGACACCCCTTCGGGGTTATCGTATTGGCCTTTTTACAAATCTATAATCATTCCACTCCTTCGGAGTTTTGCTTGTGTAAGGTGAGTTATTTATGTGGAAATAAATTTGAGATCAACATAAAAAAAGACCTTTGAGATTTTTCGCTCAAAGGTCTTTTTGATTTACAGTTAATTATGCGGGTTGCTTTGCTTTTTCCACGATGTCTTCGAGCATCTTCGTGGTCAGTGATTTCGGGCGCTCGAGGGGTTGACCCAGCGCGCGCGCCCACACGTAATTTGCGGTCACGCCGAGTGCGCGTCCTACGCCGAACAACACGGTGTAGAAATCAAATTCGCGCAAGCCGTAATAATATTGGAGCGTGCCGGAGATCGCGTCTACATTCGGGGCGGGATTCTTCGCTTTGCCTTGTTCTCTCAACACGGCGGGCACGACATCGAAGACCATATCCGCGAGGCGGACGAGATCATCCTGGGGGAAGTGAGCCTTGGCGTAATCCATCTGCGCGGTGAAGCGCGGATCGGGCACGCGCAAAACCGCATGACCATAACCGGGGATGACTTTTCCACTGTCCAAAGTGTCCCACGCAAATTTATATAAATCTTCGCGTGTGGGCACGCCGCCGAATTTCTTATACACATCCAGTAGCCAGCCGAGACATTCTTGATTTGCAAGACCATGTAGCGGACCAGCAAGTCCGCACATGCCGGCGGAGAATGCGTAGTAAATATCCGCGAGGGAGGAACCCACGAGGTGAGTCGCATGCGCGCTGACATTTCCAGACTCGTGATCGGAGTGCAGGATGAAATACAGGCGCGCGAGATCCGCGTATTCTTTTTGATTTTCAACGCCGAGCATCTTGGCGAAGTTCGCGCCGTAATCGAGAGTGGGATCAACTTCGGGAAGTTTGCCATCTTTGTATTTCAAGTTGTAGATGAACGCAGCCACAGTCGAAAGTTCCGCGGTGAGATTCATGCAGTCTTCGAGCGCGGGAATCCAGTATTCATCTTTCTTCATGCCTTCATGGTACTTGCGCGCAAACTCAGATTGACCTTCCAGAGATTGGATCGCAAGAATGAAGAGCGTCATGGGATGTGTTTCTTTGGGCATGGCGCGCAGCATATCGAATACATGCGCCGGCACATGATTGCGCTTGACCCATTCGGCTTCCACTTCTTCGGCTTCTGCTTTGGTGGGGATTTCGCCAACCATCAACAGATAGAACAAACCGCCGACATAGGGCATCTCTGCGCCCTCGGGTTTGGGGAGCGCGGCTAACACTTCGGGGATGGACATGCCGCGGAAGCGAATGCCTTCGGCGGGATCCACAAATGAAACATCGGTCAACAGCGATTTGATATCGCGCATACCGCCGACGATCTGACCCACATTGACTTCGGCAACTTTAACTTCGGAATGTTCCTTGGCGAGTTTCTTGGTGCGCTCGCGCCATTCGGGAAGTTGGGCTTGAATTTTATCCTGCAAGATCATGGGAATACTCCTTCTTTTGGGTTGAAAGTTGGAAGGTTTACAGGTTGAAGGTTCAACTTTCCAACCTTCAACCTGTAACCTGCAACCATTTTACAGTGTCACCAAACTCTTCAACGCCTCATGCGTCTCTTTCACCGATGCAGCGGATTTTTCGAACATGGCTTTTTCTTCGTCATCGAATTTATATTCGACAATTCTTTCCATGCCGCCCGCGCCGAGCACAACAGGCACGCCGAAGTACATATCGTTCAGACCGTACTCGCCTTCCATGTGAGTCGCGCAAGGCACGATCAATTTTTTATCTTTGAGAATTGCTTCCGCCATTTGCACGCAAGCGAGGGAGGGCGCATAATAAGCAGAGCCGGTCTTCAAAAGATTCACGATCTCGCCGCCGCCTTTGCGCGTGCGATTGACAACCGCTTCCAATTTTTCAGCGGATAAATATTCCTTCAAAGGAATACCCGCGACATTGGAGTGACGGGTGAGCGGAACCATCTCATCGCCGTGTCCGCCGAGAACGTAGCATTGAATATTTTCAACGCTCACGCCGGTTTCCATCGCAACGAAAGCGCGCATGCGGGCTGAGTCCAAAATGCCAGCCTGACCGATAACGCGCGAGCGCGGAAGTCCGGTTTTCTTCATGGTCAAATACGCCATCGTGTCCAGCGGATTGGTCAAGACGATGAAGATCGCATCGGGTGAATTCTTCAGCGCTTCGGTTGCGGCTTTGCCAACAATTTCCGCGTTGATCTTGAGCAGGTCATCGCGGCTCATGCCGGGTTTGCGTGCCACACCCGCAGTGATGATGACAATATCGGAATTCTTGGTGTCGGCATAATCATTGGTGCCGATGATCTTTGCATCCTTACCGATAATGGGCATTGCCTCTAACATATCGAGACTCTTTCCCTGCGGCATGCCTTCGACCACATCCACGAGAACAACATTAGCGAGTTCACGTTCTGCGAGCCAGTGAGCGGCGGTTGCGCCCGTGTTGCCCGCGCCTACAATAGAAATTTTCTTCATTATGCCTCCAGGATTTTTTAGGTGAATCTTCACCCGAGTAATTTATTTGGTTCAATTTTATCCGAAAGTGCCAAAGACCAAAAGTACAAAATGTCACATGTTTTGATATACAAATTGACTTGAATAAACAAAAAAAGGGACTCGATTTTGCCGATTTGGCAAATGAGTCCCTTTCGCGTTTTTTTTCTGACACTATTTTGATTCTTCCTCTTCGAGAAATCGCGTCGCCTGAATCGCCGCCGCCGCGCCCATCCCTGCGGATGTGACCACCTGACGGAAATGTGGATCTGCAATTTCTCCCGCCGCGTACACGCCCGGCATATTGGTTTCCATTTTGTCGTTGACAATAATATAGCCGAGGTCGCTCATCTCCAATTGCCCCTTGAACATTTGCGAATTCGGGATGTGACCAATAAAGATGAACAAGCCGTCGGTTTCAAAAACGGATTCTGCGCCTGTCTTGATATTCTTCAACTTCAAGGATTCCAGTTTGTCTGTGCCGGTCAAATCGGTGACAACGGTGTCGAGAATAAAATTCATCTTGGGATGTTCCTTCGCGCGCTTTTGCAAAATCGCGCCCGCGCGGAATTCCTCGCGGCGATGAATCAGTGTGACCGATGAAGCGTAACGCGTGATGAATAACGCTTCTTCAAACGCGCTATCTCCGCCGCCCACGACGACAACTTTTTTATCCTTGAAGAACCAGCCGTCACAGGTCGCGCAATAAGAAACGCCGCGTCCAGTCAACTCCACTTCGTTGGGAATCTCGAGGTGCGTAGGATTCGCGCCGGTGGTCACGATCAGCGTGTCGGCCTTATATTCGCCGCTGTCGGTCTTGACCGTGTATGGGCGCTGCGATAAATCCACTTCGTTCGCCATATCAAACTCAACCTTCGCGCCGAAATGCTCCGCCTGCTTTTGGAACAACTCGCCCAACTGCGGCCCGCCCACGCCTTCCGGAAAGCCGGGATAATTTTCGATGGTATGCGTCAACGCAGCTTGACCGCCCAATTGCATACCTGTTAAAACAATCGGCTCCAGCTCTGCGCGTGCGGCATATAATGCCGCCGAAAGTCCCGCCGGTCCCGAACCTAATACCAAAACTTTTACATACTTCTCTGTCATTTTTTATTTTCCTGTTTTAGGTGATCGCCACCCGAATTTTCATTCAGCATCCAGACGCTGTTTTTGTGCATATTATTACGACCGCGCAATTTTATCAGATACTTCTTACGTTCTTCTTACATAACCTCCACAAACCCTCACGCGCTCATCCACAATTCCTCCATAAAGGATTGCTATAGTAAGGGCGAAAGAACAAATCAAATCACTTACCAAATTGGTGGTATAACGAAAAGTGTGTAAAAAGAGGGGAGTCTTGGTATCCTTGCAGGTGACAAAACCGAAAAAGGAAAAGCCATGACTCCCAAAACAAATC
>VFKN01000194.1 GCA_009885525.1 Anaerolineaceae bacterium
AACTTATGGATATGCTGCCCGGTGATATGGGAAAAGTCGCGCGCGGAATTGACCCGACGCTGATGGAAAAATCCTTCAAGCAATCTGAAGCCATTATCCATTCGATGACGCTCAAAGAACGCCGCGACCCCGATATTTTAAACGCGTCGCGCCGACGACGCATTGCCGCGGGCTGCGGCATGGAAGTGCAGGATGTGAACCGCCTCATCAAACAATTTCGTGAGGCGCAAAAAGTGATGAAGATGTTTCAAAAAACCGGGGGCAAAGGTTTGGGCAGGATGTTTGGATAAATTTGAAGGTCACGCTTTTAGTGTGACCTTTTTTATTCCAATTTCAAAATAAACTCTTTGATCTCCTTAATCTCTCCGCTCCTGTCATCTTCCAAAAACCTGGCTTCACCGCAAACTGCGAAGCCGCATTTTTGCAACACACGCAAAGAAGCGGCGTTATGTTTTGCAACATGTGCATACAGCGGACGTGTCTTCACGATCTCCAGAAAAATTGTCAGCGCCTTTGTCGCAATGCCTTTGCCCCAGTATTCCTTTCCAATCCAATAGCCAACATCCTGTTCGCCGGACTGTTCCCAACTGACGATATTCCCAGCCACAAAACCCTCGTAGAGGATGGTTTTTACGATAACGGTAACAGCATCATTGCTTATGATCTTTTTCCAATGTGTCATGAACGCATCCCGATCTCTGGATGGGAAAGCCGCTATTTGAGTTGCTTGCGGGTCTAGTTGCTGCTCGAAAAATATTGGCAAGTCGGCGCCTGTTACAGATCGCAAGACGACATTGTTTTTTGTAGAAGTGTCGGTCATGTATTTTTTTGTTATTTACTTTCTTCTGGTGGTTTCATGGAACGAAATTCACGATAGAGTAAAAGATCATAAATGATTTTGAGTCCGCCGGTGAGGAAGAACGGTACGCTCAATAGACCGGGAATGCTAAAAAATAATCCCGTTAACGCGGGGGAGATGGATGCGCCGACGGAACGCGCAATGCCGGTGATGCCTGCGGCAGCGGAGCGTTCATCGGGGTCCACAACCGCCATCGTATAGGATTGGCGCGCGGGCACGTCCATTTGTGAGATGCTGAATCTCAGCAGCAGGACGCCAATCGCGAGTGGCAGGTTCGGCATCAACGGGACGAGCATCAATAAAATATTGGAGGGGATGTGCGTGAAGACCATCGTATTGATCAAGCCGATTTTTTCAGAGAGCGGAACAGCCAGCAGCGCGGAGAAGCCTGCCAGAACATTCGCGCCGAAGAAGATGCTGCCGAGAGTCCCCGAATCCACGTCGAATTTGACGTGAAACCAATATGCGATCATGCTTTGAATGATTAGCCCGCCCGCGAATGCATCCAGTGAAAAGAGCGCGCTTAATTTGAGAACCACTTTTTGCGAGCGATGCAAACCGAAAATTCTTTTGACTTGTTTATCTGCATTGTTGGTCACCTCGATTGCGGCGGAAACATTCAGGAACAGAATGGTGAGCAGTAACCCGCCGACAGCATAGCCCATTAAAATGACGCGATATGCTTCAAGTTGTGACCAGCCGTTTGAATGCAAAATTTGCGCAAGCCAGCCGCCAATCAGTGCGCCGGTTGCGGTTGCGAATGACCCGCTCAGGTTGTACCATGCAAAAACTTTGGTGCGCCTTTCGTTGGCGATGAGTTGTGAAAGCCCGGCCTGTTCCACTGAAAGAAACGGCCCGATCTCATTGCCGCTTGGGCTGATCACGCCGATGATTGCGGCGAGCATTAGAACAACAATGTTATTGGTCAGGACAAATACAATTCCAGCGCCAAGCATCAATAACCCGCCGATGATGAGTGTGCGCTTGCGCCCGAAGCGATCCGCGCTGGTGGTGAGCCACAGCGAAATGCCCGCGTCGCCTACCAGCGTGAAGGTGAAGAGCAAGCCAATTTGTTGTTCGGTGAGTCCGGTTTCTGCAAGATAGAGCGCAAGAATAACCGAGAGGAATCCATAACAGAAGAGACGGATGATGCGCGTGCTGAATAAAAGTGGAATATCGCGTTGATGAGGTTGAGACATAATTTTCCTTGTACTATGTCATTGCGAGCGTACTTTGCGAAGCAATCCCCGCATGACATGAGATTGCTTCGTCGCTTCGCTCCTCGCAATGACATATTTTTTTTATTTCCTCACTACATCCAATCGGCACCACGCATACAATGAGTCGTAGACCTCGAATTGGTGTTCGAGATTTTCCATATCTTCGGGGAAGCGCAGACTGTAACCGGAAGCAATCGCTTCGAGCCCGCGCGCGATTGGGTCGGTGTCGATATCCGCATCCACGTCCGCAGCGTGGACAATCTTCGCGAGCCGCAAAAGACCGGGTTCTTTCAATCCGTATTTTACGATGATGGATTCAAATGAGCAGCGTCCATCCACATGACCGAGTTCAACGCCGGTGGCATCGTATGGAATTGCGCCGGTTTCCTTTGAAACCTTTTCGATCTGATTGGCAGGCACAAATAAAAACTCCGCTTCGTTGTCAATAAAGCGGGTGATGAGCCACGGGCAGGCGACCCGGTCAACGTGAACGTGCGAGCGTGTGATCCATTTCATAATTTTCTCCTTTTGATGTTTTTCAATTGTAACAAAAAGACCTCCGAAACGTTTTAGTCTCGGAGGTCTGCTCTTACTGTTCACTGATTACTGATAACTGATAACTGATAACTGAACTACGCTGTTTCCAAATAGCGATGGATTTCGTAATCGGTCACACGCAAGCGGAACTCGTCCCACTCTTCCCATTTCGCGCGCATGTAGCCTTCGTAGATCGTCTCACCAAGCGCTGCTTTCACCACAGAGTCACCTTCCACTGCAGTCAATGCTTCGGCAAGTGAGCCGGGCAATTCACCCACGCCCATCTGCGTGCGTTGCTCGCGGTTCAACTCATACAAGTTGACGTTGTTCAAGGGAGCGGGCGGGGTCTTCTTGTTGTCAATGCCATCCAACGCAGCGGCAAGCATCGCTGTGAACGCGAGATATGGATTGCAGGATGGATCGGGGAAGCGCAACTCGGCGCGCATGGATTTATCGCGTCCCTCGGTATAGCGCGGAATGCGAATCAACGCGGAGCGATTGCTCTGCGCCCAACCGATATATGCAGGTGCCTCATAACCGGGCACGAGGCGCTTGTAGGAGTTGACGGTGGGGGAGACTACACCCGCCAGCGCGCGCGCATGTTCCAGCTGACCCGCGATGAATGAATACGCGGTCTTGGAAAGTTTGAATTCATCCTTTGCATCGAAGAACAAATTGTTGCCTTTGTTATCGAACAAAGATTGGTGGCAATGCATACCAGAACCGTTGATGCCAAACACGGGCTTGGGCATGAATGAGGCAGTAAGTCCGTGCTGCGCGGCAATCGCCTTGACGGTGTACTTCAAGGTCAAGACATTATCCGCGGCGCGCAATGCGTTTGCGTAACGGAAGTCAATTTCATGCTGACCGAGCGCAACTTCGTGGTGACCCACTTCCACTTCGATGCCCATGCTCATCAGGGCTTCCATCAATTCGGTGCGCACGCGCACGGCTTCATCATCTGCGCTGAAATCGAAATAACCGCCGACATCATGCGGAACGGGATGTACGCCTTCGCCGTTGGATTCCTTGAACAGGAAGAATTCCGGTTCGGGTCCGATGTTGTAAGACCAGCCGCGCTTGGCGAGTTTTGCCAGTGCGCGCTTTAATGTCCCGCGTGGATCACCATCGAAGGGGCTGCCATCGGGCATATAAATATCGCAGAAGATTCTCGCGCGGCGGCGATCAACAGGCGACCAGGGCAGTACCGCGTAAGTATCCACATCGAGGATCAGGCGCATATCGCTTTCCTGAATACGCGCGAAACCTTCCACCGAAGAACCGTCGAACCACACGCCGTCATCCAGCGCGCCTTGCAGGTTGTGCAAAGGCATATCCACGCTCTTGACTGCGCCGACCATATCGGTGAATTGCAGCGAAACAAATCTTACATTATCTTCCTTGATTTTCTTTAACAAATCTTTTGCGTTCATTTTTCTGCTCCTTTGATTTTTTTGATTAACAACTAATGACTGATGACTAATGACTGATAACTGATGACTATTCAACTGCGACTAACTCAGCCTCCTTCTTGACTTTTGGTTTACCCCTGGTGGTGTTGATGAAAATCACCGACCCGATGATGATCGCCGCCGCCAGCCAAACATGCGGCCCCAGCGGTTCATTGCCAAGCCAACTCCCAAGCAGTACTGCCACGATCGGGTTGACGTATGCGTACGTCGCCACCAGTGAGATCGGCGCGTTTTGCAATAGCCATGTGTACGAACCAAACCCGATAATCGAACCAATCGTGATCAGATACAACAAGCCGTACATGGAATGCGCGGATACTTGCGCGGGGTCCCATCCTTTTAACTCGCCTGTCAGCAGCGAGACAATGAATAAACCAATACTGCCCATTAACATCTCTGCGCCCGTGGTCATCAACGAAGACTTGGGCAGGTCTGCGGTTCGGCTGTAGATCGAGCCGGTTGTCCATAATATACATGCGCCCAATAAAGCCACGATGCCGGATGGATTTAACTGCACGTTGCTTCCCGAAATTTGTGAGGGACCTACAAGAATAAAAATCCCTGCAAACCCGACCAATAGACCAACGATCGTCTGCCAGTTTGGTTTTGCGCCGTTGGGGCGGACGGCTTCGGCGATGACCAAAAACATCGGCATGGATGAAATAATCAGCGCGGCAATTCCCGACGGGATGAATTGCTCCGCCCACGCGACAAGTCCATTACCACCAAGCAAGAGCATGGTGCCGATGAAGGCAGTCGATACCCACTGCTTGCGGGTCGGCATTTCATATCCCGCCGCGCGCTGCCATACGACAAGAATAATGCCCGAGATCAGAAACCGAATGCCCGCATGAAAGAACGGCGGGATGGTCTCAATGGCGAATTTGATTCCCAAATACGTTGAGCCCCAGACGAGATATAAAGCAATTAATGCGATCCAAATTTTTGTTTTCATTTTTTCCTTTGTCGCACAGGCTTAAGCCTGTTCTACGAATAATATGGCTTTCTTTCTTGCCGAGCCATAGCGATAATTTCCAAATTCACCAGATTTGCGTATCACGCGATGACATGGGATTAAGAATGCAATCGGATTGTGTCCAACTGCGGTACCGACTGCGCGTAATGCGGCTGGCTTACCTATCTGCGCCGCGATGTGCTCATACGTAGTCACCGCGCCGGTTGGGATGTTGAGCAGCGCCTCCCAGACTTTGACCTGGAAGTTCGTTCCGCGCAGATGCAGATTGATATGTTGGTCGAGTAGCGTACTTTGCGTATCGAGACCCGCTGCGTGGTCGGGGAAGATGCGCGCCGCGAGTGGGGCGGTGGATTTGTGGTCCTCGATCATTTGCGCTTGAGTCCAATCCGCGGCGAGGGCATCAATCGCGTTGCCTTCGCTGCTTTCGACAAAACTCAAGTGGCAGATTCCGCGCTCGGTGGTGGCGATCAGACATTTGCCAAAAGGCGTGAGATGCAGCCCGTAGCGGATGCTCAGCCCCGCGCCGCGCGATTTGTATTCGCCGGGTGTGACCGCTTCGGTGGTGATGAACAAGTCGTGCAGCCGGCCCAAACTCGAAAGCCCGACTTGATGCGTAACATCCAGCAGGTTTTCAGATTTGTTGAGTAATTCCTTCGCGTGTTCCTTTGTCAAAAACTGCATGAAGCGCTTGGGGCTGACTCCGGCCCATTGCGTAAAGACGCGCTGAAAGTGATATTCGCTCAACCCGACTGCGGCTGCAATCTCATCCAGTTCGGGCTGGCGCTGCGCATTCATTTCGATGAATTGAATGGCGGTCTCGATCAATTTGTAATGTTCAGAAAGTTCTTTATTCTTTTCCATATCAATCTCCTTTTTGATGTTGGAGATTGTATTTGACATTGCTAATGAAGACGACCCGTTTCTTGCTCATTTTTCCTCTTGCTCCCCTCTCCTTTTAGGAGAGGGGTTGGGGGTGAGGTCATTTAAAAAATAAACAGATATGCACAGGCATATCTGTTTAAATACAGGTGGTATTAAAAAGAAACGCCCTTCCAGAAAACTTACAAGCATGAATTAAAACTTGTAAATCACCGCGTCCACTTTGTCTCAAACATCACTGTCTGGTTTTGGGTGGTGAGCATTTGCTCGTCCGCTTTCTTTGGAAGGGAGAAGGAAGTTAATGATGTAACTTCAAAGGCATCCGCTGATCTATCCGATTTTCTCGACCTCACCCCAACCCTCTCCTAAAAGGAGAGGGAGGTCGATTAGCGTCCCGTTCGCACGGGAGAACCTTCACCTCGTGATCTTGTTGATGGTCGAATAGCACAGAAGTGCATATCAAGACCCAAGACCCAGCCGCTATATCTCCGTATTCAATTGTTCATCCCCTATAATGCGCCGCATTGTACTCGCGGGGTTTGTGTTTTGTCAAGTAGAAATAAAATAGCCCCGCGCATGCCGTGTACTGCAAGGTTTTGAACCTGCTAGTGCAGGTGGTCTCGTATCGGGAAACGCCGCCTTGGCTCAGGCCTATCGCGTTATTTCTTGAAAATAGGAGACCTTTTAAAATGTATTGGCTCAAAACGTAAGAGCAATATCACGAACACAGCAGGGCTGCATTTCTTATACCATACTCGCGCACGCAAGGGTAGATAAAAATTACATTGTGTTCATTTCAATTTTGCCGAGTCGGTTGATTTTGTTTGGGTTGTGTGCTACGCTTAATTAGTCGTATCCATAATCAAATTTTTGGAGGAATATATGGCAACTATAGCAGGTATTGATGTTTCGTATTGGGACGCAGGGATTGACTGGCCCAAAGTGCGTGCTACCGGGCAGCGTTTTGTTTTTGCCAAAGCCACGGAAGGCATCACGTATAAAGACCCCACATTTGATGACAACTGGCTCGGCGCAAAATCTGCGGGACTCTTGCGCGGCGCATATCATTTTTTCCGCTGTAATGTGGATGCAAAAAAGCAGGCGGATTACTTTATTGATTATGTCCGTACGCTGAAGGATGATGGCGAACTCCCCGCGGTGCTTGACCTTGAAACCAACGACGGCATTACGAAAGATAAGATCGTTCCGGCTGTCAAGATCTGGCTTGACCGTGTGGAATCCGCGTTTGGTAAAAAACCGATCATATACTCGGGTCAATATTTCCTTCAAGATTTCCTCGTTCAGCCGGGCGGCGGACCACCCCCATGGGCGAAAGATTATCCGCTTTGGCTGGCGCAGTATCCCAACCAATATGTGGATGGGATGAAACCGTCTTTGCCGCGCGGCTGGTTTAATTATACGATCTGGCAATACAGCGATAAGGGCAGGATCAACGGAATTAATGCCGCTGTGGATATGAATCTCTTTAATGGTACGCTGGAAGATCTGTATAAATTTGCGGGTTCCAAGATCGTAGTGGATAAGCCAAAAACACATGCAGTTGCAAGCGGAGATTCGTTTGAGTCTGTTGCGAATAAATACGGTGTGACCGTGCGCGAACTTGTCTCTGCTAACCCCCAGTTGCTTAAGGCTGGTGATACTTTGAATGTGCCTGTGGCTGTGGCAATCCCTCAAGATACAAGCGGAACGGTAACTTCACCCGCATCAGCACGCACGCACACGATCCAGCCTGGGGATACATTAACGGCTGTCGCTGTGAAATACGGGTCAACGGTTGCCGCAATCGCTTCTGCGAATAATATTACGAATATCAATAACATCAAGGTGGGGCAGGTGTTGACGATACCATAAGGACGTACGTAAACGCGTATAAAAAAGACTTTGAGTGTTTGGCTCAGAGTCTTTTTTATTTGTATATCTGTCTACTTTACACTACAGATAAACTCTCTTGATTGCCTCGCGGATGTGATTAATGCTGCTGATCTATGAGGTGACGTGTTCTGTGCCTATGCTGAAATCCAGATTCACACAGGACTACAATATTTGACATAATTTTTGTCATGGTGTGGGGGACGTTACTACCGTGCAATATTTAGAATTTACCCAGCCGGCCTTGTTTGCATTATTCACGTTCTTACTAGACAAAACTTGAATGTTGATCCAGATGGAAACATCGCCCCACGGATATGTAATTTTTTGATTGCCGAGGATAGCCAGGGAATCTCCACGGTCTAAAAATATGTCCGTCTGGCATTTGTATATGCCAGCACACTTGCGCAGTCTTAGCACCTTTGCGGTTACCTTGCATTGTTGCGGTGTGCTGGTGGGCGTTGGGGTGAGTGTTGGAGTAAGTGTTGCGGTAGGAGAGGGAGTCCATGTTGCAGTAGGGGAGGGAGTCCATGTCGGACTTTCCGTCAATGTGGGTGTTGGAGTAAGTGTAAAGGTATGTGTTACGCTTGCGGTAGGGGTGGGAGTCCATGTCAGACTTTCCGCTAATGTAGGCGTGAATGTAGAGGTGGATGTTAACGTAGGTGTTCTAGTCGTAACCGGTGGCACAGGATGTGGTCGTGGAATTATTGAACATATTAGCAAAAGGAGCATGAGGATAATTAAAACACTCAGCTTGAATAGATCGTACGCCTGCCATTTTCTATTAGCGTTCATATCGGTTTTGGTGAATCCACAGACTTAAGAAGTTCTCTGGCGTATTTGAGAATTTCTTCTTCGTCTACAATTTGCGCATAACCCGGATGTATAATTTCGCGCAGTCTATCGGGGGTAATCGCTGCCAATTCATCTACGGTATGGATGCTCGCTTTGTTGAGGCGCTTGATAGAATCTGGCCCAATCCCTTTGACTTTGACATCTTTTAGCAGGAGGGGCTTCCTTGAGGCCGGCGTCTGATCAGTTTCTTTTGCCTTATTAAAAAGTACATCATAAGAAGTAAGCGCAAAGAGATCAGACGGGATGTAGGATGGCTTGTGCCTGGGCTGCGACAGGGAGTTGATGATGGAATGCTCGTAGAAGGACTTCGCCAAATCATCCCCCAACATTTTACGGATCGTTTCTTCTAAAAGTTCCGCCCGCCAATGAAAGATGCTGCTGATCCATTCCTGAATCTGCATCGTGGCTACACTCAAAACCAGCCAGGTAAACACTAACCCAATGGCAACTTCAAGGATTGCATCAAGATTCATAGGGGTCTCCAATGCTATGAAATATTTGGTTCATCGCTGTGCGAGTTCTTTGGACTGACGCCCGAGGAACGTACATTGACCAGTTTTTTCAGTATATCAAACCAGAAAGGGGCGCCTTGTGCAGCTGCAAGACCACTTATAAGCAGT
This sequence comes from Anaerolineaceae bacterium, assembly GCA_009885525.1. Taxonomy (GTDB): domain Bacteria; phylum Chloroflexota; class Anaerolineae; order Anaerolineales; family Villigracilaceae; genus Villigracilis. Next base: position 9,309 of record VFKN01000194.1, read on the forward strand.
CCAAAAATTTTTAGTAACCAGGCCTTGCCATCTTTTGGCATGGTTGTCGAGGTCCAGCCTATCGGAATGTCAATCTGTTTGTTGAACTGGTCTACAAACTCATTTGGGGACATTGGCGCTTTGGTATTCGGGTAATAATCATTTGCATTAGCCACAATGACTTGACGTAGTGTAGGCTCACGCCACATGCGTGTGGCGATTGCGATACTATCCACGTTAAAAGTACAAGCTAGGATGACCCCAAAGAGTAAAGACCATTTACTTGCCCTGCGCTTATATTCACCGGATGAACGGTCCATGACATCGTCAAACCAGGAGGCAAGCCCGATCTTCATTTTATAGTCCGCGACTTCAGCAGAAGCACCCTTTACGGCAGGCCCCGATAACGTGCCGCCCAATGCCTCTCCCAAACTCTTAATCTTCTGAACATGTGCCTGTAATTCGCTTGTGGTGAGTTTACGCGGCTCTTCGGGCGTTTTTTCTTGACGCGGACCGCGCCAGTAGACCCAGTCAATCGCCCATTCGGCCAGCCAACCTAACAACAGTCCAAATATAAGTAAAGTTGAGCCCATTTTAATATCCATTTACTATTCATCCTATCTTGGAGTTTTTATTCGCAATCGTGCAAGCAGATTTGTTGCAATAATCACTAATTTCAAAAGTTGATTTGTGATTTAAAGATCTTCGGATACCACATCATCTTTTTGGGGTGGCAACAATTCCACAAGGAACGTATGTTCATTAAGATCAGGGTCTTCATAAGAACCCGCTGCTATATATAACTCCCAGATGCTATTGGGGATGATAACAGTAAGCTTATATTCATCAGGGTTGTCAGGATTTTCATCTGGATTTTTAGCATTTTCGATTGTAATTTTGTTTTGGGGAACGCTGTATTGAATCGCGATATTTCTCTTAATATTTTCCTGATTATATTCTTCCTTCTTCACTGTACTAGAAATACTATAGATTGTGCCAGCCTCGGAATTGTCAAGAGTTACGCTAGTATTTAAACAGATGGTTGTAGGGTAACCTGGTTCCGATGAGAGGTAGTAGGTGTTTTTGAGAATCCTACCATTCTTGTATAACGAGAATTCCCCTGCGCCTTCTATAACCGCACATCTTACTTGCGCTTCATTTGGATTTATGATTTGCAAGGTAAGGCGCTCATCATTTTTCAGGGAGATAGAATATTCCGTGCCCATTTCAAGGATAAAAGGACTGCCCTCTTTCAAGGGGGTTGTTATCTTTGTTGGTTCTGTCATTTCAGGCTCCTTAATTAATTTAAGTTATTTTATTCATCCGAGCATCAGAATTGATTTATTTTCGATGGTTAGGGAATAGTTAAATCCATGGCGCTCAAGGCGTCTGCTCCTTTGATCGTTACCTTCCATCTGTTAGCAGCATCCACTGTCGTTATTAAAATATTTGAAAACCCTTGTCGTACTCCGTAATTGCCATCTGAAATTATCCCCCAGTTATTTTTCTCTTTTATGAATTTATATAATGTGATATGCACTGCGCTTGCTGATACTATGCATTTTACTATTCCGGATTTTGTTATTTCCTTATCTATTATCGGTAATGTGGTAAGTAAAGTCATTTCTACCTCTCTTGTTATTGAAATGTTATTTGTCAATTGCGCATCGAAACCCAATTATGTTGGCTGTATGTGTTGAACTTGCGGCGCTCCGTTCGGTCGCATATGATTGGAAAGGTTGGCTAACGGGACCTCCTTTCAGTGTAAGATTATCAGGCGGGTCTATCAATATGTTTGTCCATTCCGGTGTATTCTGGTCGGATGGAGAGTTTGTCCATTCATAAAAATCAGTTGCATTGTTGAGATCATTTGGATTTATGGGTTTGAACGCATTTTGTCGCACAGCCAATTCCCATTCCTTGTCACTTGGTAGGAGCATTCCAAGCCAGTTGCAATACTCAGCGGCATCGATTGCGCTAACGTTGATAACATATTTGTCTGCGCTCGCATCACCCTCGTATGTTGTTCGCAACGCGTTGGGTTTGGAACAAATGCCAGCTTGTATACAGTACCCATAACTTTTGTTTGTCACTGGATAGGGATCGATGCTAAACGAGGAAACATGATATACCTGAAGTTTCAAGAACCAATCTGGATTTTCCTCGGTCCATTGTTGATCCCCCAATAAATAATCACCTTCTGGTACTGATAATAAATAAGCAGATTTCGCAGATTGGATGGCTTTCTGCCGCAAAGAATAGTTGCGCGCTGGAACATAGCTCAGATTGACAACTAAAATAAGGGCAATAACTAATATTCCAATTGTTCTGAGACGAGATTGCCTTTCAGCCTTTGCTTGTGCTTTTGCGCTTTCCAGCTCAAGTTGTTGTAGTCGTTCCTTTTCAATACGCGCCCGCTCGCGGACATCCACACAGGCATTCAAGTATGCCTGCTCAGTGGGATTTAACTGATAGCGTGGATTCTGACTCATGGTGAGCGCAGCATCCAGACGGAAGCCGCGATGGTTGAGCAGGGTTTCGTCGCGGTTTGATTTTTCCCATTCGCGCGCATCCTCACTCACACCTTCACGCAGGCGCAGGTTATCGCGGTCATCGTTGAGCCAGCCTGTCAATCGATTCCAATGACGGATCAAGGCTTCATGTGCCACCTCCACTTCTTTGTCGGTCTTGACGATCAGGCGCGCATCGGCAAGTTTATTGAGCAATTGCGTGGTTGCCAGTGAGTCGCTGTTCACAGGGAACAGATCCTCGATCAACACGCGGCGGCGCGTGTCGCGGCCCTCGCCGCTGTCATCGAGACGCGTCAGGCGCAGGAAAATATTCTGGATGCGCTCACGCTCAACATCCGAGCAGGAGGCGTACACTTCTTCCGCAGTGCTGGCGATTGCCTGTTTGACTCCGCCGAAGGCGCGGTATTCATCTGTCTTGAGCCATAGTCCATGACGGCGCTTCCACAACATCCACAAGGCGTGCTGCAAGAGCGGCATGGCGCCGGGCGCGCCGCTCACTTCCTTAAGAATATCTTCGCTCAAGTTCGAGTCGAAACGCAGGCTTACCGCCGCGGCTTGTTGTTCCATCGCGGATTGCAGTTCGGCGGCATCCATCGGCGCGATCAATTCCTGATGATCCTGCATGGCTTGCTTCAAATCCTGATACGCGGCGACCTCGCCCCAAAAATCCGCGCGCATGGTGATGACCACGCGATTCGTCTTCGTCAGTTCAAGCAGTTCCTTGATGAAGGACTCGCGCGCATCCGCATCCCGTGTGAGCGTGAATAACTCCTCGAATTGATCCACCACGTAGATGGTATTGCCATCCGCGTTTTCCTGCGCGGAGCGGAGACGCTCCGCGGGATCATCCGACGGCGTGAGATACGCCATCTGCGCTTCGAGCGCCGGGATCAAGCCCGCCATCACCAGCGATGATTTTCCCGAACCGGATGCAGCCATCACCGTGAGGAAGGGATGCTCCTTGATCCGCGCGGCCAGTTTTTGGACGAGGTCTTCGCGCCCAAAATAAAATTCCTTATCTTCCGCGCGAAAGGGAAACAGACCCAGAAACGGCGGACGTGAATCATACGGCGGCGGGTTTTGACCGGCGCACAATGCACGGAAGGAAATATCCAGCGTTTCCATGCACATTAACTTCATTTGATTGACTGTATCTTCGCGTTGGGTTTTGAGAATGGGACTGAGCGCGCTCAACTCCGCACCGAGGGTGGCACGCAGTTTCTTCGCGATGGATTTAAACTTTTCCTGCAAGATCGGCGCGCGCTCAGGCAGATATTCAGCGAAGCGGGTGAGACCTTTTTCCAGTTCTTCACTGGTCAGAGGCACGTCGTCTTCGGAGGCGTATTGATATACATTATCCCCCGCGTGAATGCTGATATCGCCAACACTTCCACCTACGGCGATGCTGCCAATCGCGACACTTTTATTGTCCGCTTTGATGTTTGGTTCGTCTTTTTTGTTCGTGTCATCCATAGTGCGCCAACCCTTTTTTATTATGGCTAATCTTTACGACACCAGCAGGTGCGGTCATCTGGCTTTCTCTCTATTTTTATTGCTATAGGAAGTAAGCAAAATTACCTCAATTTTGTTTACTTCCTATATTTTATTCTTTTTAGACCTACATTGTCAATATGAAGACTATATATTTTAGGGAGCAATTATTTCCCGCTACGGATAAACTCTCTTGATCGTCCTCGGGAACGCAATCGCCTCGCGGATATGTTCAATGCCGCAGATCCAGGAGGTGACTCGCTCCGTGCCCATGCCGAATCCGGAGTGGGGAACTGAGCCATATTTGCGGAGTTCCAAATACCATTTGAAAGCATCCTCGGGCAGTTTCTCTTTGCGGATGCGTGCCAGCAACGCGTCGTGATCGCTCATACGCTCCGAGCCGCCGCAGATTTCGCCGTAGCCTTCAGGTGCGAGCAAATCCACAGACTTACAGACTTCAGGGCGGCCCGGCCACGGTTCCATGTAAAAGGCTTTCACCGCGCTGGGATATCCATACACAAAGACCGGCGTTTCAAATTGACTGGTGATGGCGGTCTCGTGCGGCGCGCCAAAATCCATGCCCCATTCGAAGGCGAGTAATTCTTTCTTCTCAGGGTCGGTTTCTTTCTCGCGTAATTCTTCGATCATCTTGGCCGCGTCATCGTATGAAATGCGCGGGAAGGGCGCGGAAATTTTTTCGAGTTTGGAAATATCACGTCCCAAAGATTTCAACTCAGGCAGACGGTCACGCAGGACGCGTTGGATGATGTGCGTCAACATCTGTTCTTCGACTTCCATCAAACCATCGAGGTCGCAGAAAGCGATCTCGGGTTCGAGCATCCAAAACTCGGTCAGGTGGCGGCGCGTCTTGGACTTCTCCGCGCGGAAAGTGGGACCGAAACAATAGACTTTTCCGAACGAAAAAATATTCGCTTCGTTATAAAGTTGACCTGTTTGCGCGAGATAGGCTTTACCTTCCTCGAAATATTCTGTTTCAAAGAGAGTGGTTGTGCCTTCCGCCGCGGCGGGAGTCAAAATAGGCGTGCTCATTTCAACAAAGCCGGTGGTGTCAAGCCACTCGCGTGTGGCAGCCATCACCGTAGCGCGGACGCGCAGGATCGCCCACTGGCTCTGCATCCGAATCCACAAGTGGCGATGATCGAGCGCGAAGTCGGGTCCGTGATCTTTGAGCGACATGGGGTAATCCAAGCCTGCTTCTTGCACGATCTCGATCTGCTTCACGCCAATTTCATATCCGCCGGGGATACCGGGCGCGCGTTTATCTTCACGCACTGCGCCAGTAATGATGATGGATGATTCTTGCGGCAAGCGCATGACTCTATCGAAAACTTCGGGATCAAGATCGCCTTTAAAAGCGACGCATTGCACGAAGCCCGAGCCGTCGCGCACGAGCAAAAATACCAATTTACCTTTAGCGGTGCGGTTGTAAACCCAGCCCTTGATGGTCACTTCTTTTTCTACGTAATTTGAAATTTGTGAAACGCTGATGTTTTCAGCCATGGGATGATTTCCTCTGTTTGAGATTTTTCTTTATTATCAGTACTTCACGAAAAGACTTCGTAGTTGCGACTTTAGTCGCTTTTTAGCCGAACGACTGAAGTCGTTACTACGTTTTCGTGATCTACTGATTATATTTGAAAAAGCCGTATTTTGTTATTTTCTTCTTTCTTCCAACAATTTCAGCAGCAATTCCCTTGCCACATTCGGGTCGGCTTTGCCTTTTGTTGTGCGCGCAATCTGTCCCATCATCCATTGCAGGATGGTCTCTTTGCCCGCGAGATATTGCTCCACTTCTTTCGGATTGTCGTTCAATATCTTCGTCACAACTTCCAAAATAAAACCTTCATCCGAAACCTGCGCGAGATTTTTCTCTTTGACAATTTGCGCGGGGTCGCCGCCGTTTGTAAATAATTCTGTCAAAATAGTTTTGCCCGCGCTGGCGCCGATGGTTTTATCGGTGATCATATCAATTAATTTCGCAAATGATTCAGGTGCAACTGGAACATCTTTCACGTCCATGCTTGCGTCATTGATATAACGCATGAACTCGCCCGCGATCCACGAATGTACGGTCTTTGCGGGACTCTTGGATTTGGATACCACGCCCTCGAAATAATCCGCGAGCGCTTTTTCGGATGTAAGAAACCGCGCTTCTTTTTCCTTCAACTCGAATTGGGTCACAAAGCGCTGAGTTTTTGCTTCGGGCAATTCGGGTAACTGTGCCCGGATAGATTCGATCCACGCGCGGTCGAGGCGCAGCGGAGGCAAATCCGGTTCGGGGAAGTAGCGATAGTCGTGCGCGTCTTCTTTTCCGCGCTGAGAAACGGTCACCTCGCGGACATCATCCCAGCCGAGCGTCTCCTGCACGATAATCCCGCCATTTTCATACACTTTAATTTGCCGCTCAATCTCATACGCGGATGCGCGAGTGAGCGCGCGGAAACTGTTCAGGTTTTTAATTTCGGTGCGCGTGCGCAGTTCCTCACTGCCCACGGGGCGCACGGAAATATTCGCCTCGAAGCGCAGCACGCCGGTTTCCATATCGCCAGTATTAACGCCGAGGTAGCGCAAAATCGCGCGGATCTTCGTCGCGTAATCGAGCGCGGCTTCGACGGTGCGCATATCGGGTTCGGTCACAATTTCGAGGAGCGGCACACCGGCGCGATTGAAATCCACCAGCGCGGAATTTTTCTCGTGCGCGAGTTTCGCGGTATCCTCTTCAATATGCGCGCGTCGAATCGTTACCCTCATCCCCGACCCTTCTCCCGCGGGGCGAAGGGAGTCATCGTTCCCCTCTCCTTTTGGGAGAGGGGCTAGGGGTGAGGGCGTGTCTATATCCAAATAACCTTTGGATGCAATCGGCAATTCATACTGCGAGATTTGATAGCCTTTGGGCAGGTCGGGATAATAATAATTTTTGCGCGCGAACGTGTTGTGCTCGTTGATGGTGCAGTTCAACGCGAGCCCGACGAGGGTTGCAAGTTCCACAGCCTTCTTGTTGACCACCGGCATGGCGCCCGGCAGCCCCGTGCAAACAGGACAAATATAAGTGTTCGGCTCAGGCGCGGAGGCATACGCGGCGGAACATCCGCAAAACATCTTGGAGTTCGTCAGCATTTCCGCGTGGATTTCAAGTCCGATAATGGCTTCGTATTGGGTCATAGTTCTATAGCCTTTGTGTGTGGAGAAATTAGGTAATTAGGAAATAGGTAATTAGGAAGTAGAAGTCCTAATCAACTAATCCCTAATTACCTATTTCCTGGATTTTGCTTATGCCAATCTGTCACTTGCTGATACGCGTGACCGACTTGAAACAATGTTTGCTCATCTAAATGTTTGCCGATGAGCTGCATCCCAACCGGCATGTTGTTGGAAAATCCGCAGGGCAGCGCAAGACCTGGGACGCCCGCCGGATTTGTGGCGACCACGTAAATATCCGAGAGATACATTTCGAGCGGGTCGCTGGTTTTCTCGCCGAGTTTGAACGCCGTGGTGGGGCAAGTGGGCGCGAGCAATACATCCACCGAGTTGAACGCATTTTCAAAATCCTGACGCAGCAACGTGCGGACTTTTTGCGCCTTCAAATAATATGCGTCGTAATATCCCGCAGAGAGCGCATACGCGCCGAGCATAATTCTGCGCTTGACTTCATCGCCGAAACCTTCGTGACGAGTCTGCAAATAAATATCCACTACATCTTTTGCGTCTTTTGAAACCGAGAGTCCAAAACGCGTGCCATCGAAGCGCGCGAGATTTGAACTCGCTTCCGCGAAAAGCAAAAGATAGTAAACCGGCAGCGCGTATTTGGTGTGCGGCAACGAAACTTCGTGAACTTCCATGCCGAGTTTTTCATACGTGCGAATCGCTTCTTGAATAGAAGACTCAACGCCCACTTCCATGCCTGCCACAAAATATTCTTTCGGGATGCCGAGTTTCATTCCCTTCACGGGTTTGTTGATGTTCTCGTGATAATTTGTAACTTGTATCTTGTAACTTGTTGAATCTTTCGGGTCGTGACCTGCGATATATTGCAACACCGTCGCGCAATCATACGCATCGCGCGTCATGGGACCAATCGAATCGAAGGAAGATGCCAGCGCGATTAATCCATAGCGCGAGACTCTTCCGTACGTCGGTTTGATTCCGGTCACGTTGCAAAATCCCGCGGGCATGCGGACTGACCCGCCAGTATCTTCGCCGATGGCGAAATTACACAGCCCCGCAGACATGGATGCCGCCGCGCCGCCGCTCGACCCGCCGGGGACGCGATCCAAATCCCACGGATTGCGGGTGTTGAACAAACCGGAGTTTTCGCACGATGAACCCATACCGAATTCATCCATGTTGGTTTTGCCAATCAAGACCGCGCCTGCATCCGCAAGTTTGTCCGTGACCGTGGCGTTGTATTGCGGCACGTAGTTCTCCAAAATTTTGGACGAGCATGTTGTCCGCACGCCGCGCGTGGAGATGGCGTCCTTCATCGAAAACGGGATGCCCGTCAGTGGCGTGATGTTCTCGCCTTTGGCAATGCGCTCATCGGCTTGCTTTGCCTGCTCCAATGCGACATCATCCGCAATGGTGACGTACGCTTGGATTTTAGAATCAACTTCGTGGGCGCGTTGCAGTGTCGCCTGAGTCAATTCCACGCTGGAGATTTTTTTGCTTGCGAGCATTTCAGATGCTGCGCGGATGGTGAGGTTGTGTAGTTGCATAGTTTAGTGATTAGAGAATAGAGATTAGAGATTAGAGATTAGTTATTCCTGCTGTTCACTATTCTCTAATTATCTACTCTCTATTCATCTCCTAACACAGTTGGGACTTTAACATACCCGCGCTCGGTCTTCGGCGCGTTCTTGAAAAATTCTTCGCGGTTCATGGATGGCTGAACATCATCTTCGCGCAGGATATTCTCCGCGTTGGCGATATCTGATGCGGGCGGGACATTGTCTGTATCCACTTCGTTGAGCATGTTGAAATACTCAATGATGGCGGAAAATTGTCCGCTGAATTTTTCCGCTTCCTCGTCGGTGATTCCCAACCGCGCAAGGGCAGCGACGTGCTTGACGGTTTTGGTGTCTATGGTTTGGGTCATAAATTACCATCCATGTCATTGCGAGGAGCGCTCTTGCACTTGGCGACGAAGCAATCTCCTCACGAGTTGGGGGATTGCTTCGTCGCCAAAGAACGGCTCCTCGCAATGACATTATTCAAACTTGATATGCAATTCCTTCAACTGCTTCGGTTCCACTTCAGACGGCGCGTCCGCCATTACATCGCGTCCGTTTTGATTCTTGGGGAACGCAATCACTTCGCGGATGTTGGGCTCGTCGGCGAGCAGCATCACAAGGCGGTCAATGCCGGGCGCCATGCCGCCGTGCGGAGGCGCGCCATATTCAAACGCTTCGAGCATGTGACCAAACTTCGCCTGAATATCTTCATCGCTCAAGCCGAGCATTTGGAACATCTTCAATTGAATATCACGGCGATGAATACGGATCGAACCCGACGCGGTTTCATAGCCATTGCAGACCATATCATACGCATCCGACATCACTTCGCCGGGGTTGGTGTCGAACTTCGGCAGGTCTTCCATCTTCGGCATGGTGAAGGGATGATGTTCCGATTCCCATTGTTGGTTTTCTTCGTTATACGCGAAGAACGGAAAGTCCACGACCCATGCAAATGCCATCATATCTTTGTCTGCCAAATCTAATTTATCGCGGAACCACAAGCGCAGTCCGCCCAATGTTTTGTTGACCACTGCGCGCGCGTCTGTCGCGAAGACGATTAAGTCACCCGCGTCCGCGCCGGTTTTGGATTTCAACGCCGCGAACTCTTCCTCGGTGACAAATTTTGCAATGCCGCCTTTCATCCCCTCGGCTGAAATTGCCATGTAAGGCATTCCCTTTGCCCCGAAAGTTTTCGCGACCTCGGTCAAGCCGTCCAATTCCTTGCGCGACATGTCCGCGGATTTGGGCGCAACGAGACACTTAGTCACGCCGCCAGATTCCAGCGTGGATTGAAACACTTTGAATTCGCTCTTGGCAAACACATCGCTGACATCCATCAACTCCATGCCAAAGCGCAGGTCGGGTTTATCGGAACCATATTTTTCCAAAACTTCTTTATAGGAAAATTTAGGCCACGGCGACGAAAATAATTTCTTTTGCGGCGCAACCGCAGGGATCATTTCAGTGAACAAACTTTCAACCAAATTCAAAACATCATCACGGTGGACGAAGGACATTTCGAGGTCGAGCTGCGTAAATTCGGGTTGGCGATCGCCGCGCAGGTCTTCATCACGGAAGCAGCGCGCGATTTGGAAATATTTATCCATGCCGGCGACCATCAGCAATTGCTTGAGTTGCTGCGGCGATTGGGGCAGGGCATAAAATTGTCCCGGGTAAATTCTTGAAGGGACGAGGTAATCGCGTGCGCCTTCGGGAGTCGCTTTGAACATGATCGGCGTTTCGATCTCGATGAAACCTTCTTTATCAAGATAGTCGCGCATGAATTTGATGACTTTGTGGCGCAGAACCATGTTGCGCGTCAGACGTTCGCGGCGCAGATCAAGGTAGCGATATTTGAGGCGCGTATTTTCATCGGGCAAGTCTGCATCGGAACTGACCATGAAGGGCAGTGTCTTCGCAGGATTTAGGATGGTGATATTTTTTGCGATGATCTCAATATCGCCTGTTTCCATTTTAGGGTTTGCCATCCCGTCAGGGCGTTTTTGAACGAGACCCTCGATTTGAAGCACCCACTCAAAGCGGACGTTTGCGACCTGGTCAAGAATTTCTTTTGACAGATCAGGGTTGATCGTAATCTGAATAAGTCCTGTGCGGTCACGCAGGTCAAAGAATGCCACGCCGCCATGATCGCGGCGGCGATTCACCCAACCAGAAAGCGTGACGGTCTGTCCCGCATGGCTGGCTCGTAATTCTCCACAAGTATGTGTTCTGTACATAGTGCGCCTCCAAAAATTTCCTCGTCACACCTGCGCTGCAACGAATGCAGTGCGGTGCAAGTGTTGCGAGGAGGGTGATCTTCCCGACAAAGCAATCTCCAATACAATGCAGAGGATTGCTTCGGGCAAGAGCAAGAGCGCCCTCGCAATGACGGGTGGTGTATATATAAAATAAATCGCCCTTCGCGTTTGCGTCGGGCGATTTGGTTTTGACTTGTGTTATCTGTCAACCAGCAATGCTTCGCCCAACGATAGAGGGATCGTTATTGTCATTATTATTATCGTTATTGGCAAAGTGAGTATGGGTCAACATCGTATGCGGATTATAGCACAGAGTTATATTTCCAAAGTAGATTCAGATGAGTTGGGTGTAGCGCAAAGGTTGTCATTAACCCATGCTTCAGCCGCCGTCCTCGGCGGCGTTTTGCGAGGAAACCCTGCGCCGGGGACGGCGCAGGGAGCAACCAGCCTGACATGTTTTGCATGCACACGATGAGTTTGCGGGAGTGCTACACTGCTAAGGTGATCTATCGCTATTAATATTTCGTTCCAAAAAATAAATTGCCTTTATGAACAAGAATAAGTAGGACTTACGCAAGACGGCTTGCGCGATGCGCCCTCACCCTAGCCCTCTCCCGTTGGAGAGGAGACTCCCTTCCCCTTCGGGGGAAGGCGATGTCCTGAGTCTGTCGAAGGGGTTGGGGATGAGGGAGCGTCTTGCGTAAGTCCTAATAAGAAAAAATTCTATCCAGCTGAAACTTTCATCTCAAAGGGTAGCCGCGCATCTAAAGACAAGTAAGCGGCGTGTCAAGACGACATTTCTGATACCCTTACACTCTTAAAATCAAGACGCGGACGAGCGCAGAAAACGCGGATTCGTGGCGTTTTTTCGGGCGTTTTCAGCGTCATAAAAACAAAGTGTAAGGGTATCAAACCACATTTCTGTGATTTTCAGGCACTGTTGGTCTCGATACGGCGACGGAGACGAGTACTTTGAAAATAAAAGTGTCAGGTCGCTAGAAAAAATTCACTTTTCTGGCAAGTCTGTAATTTGCCAGAAAAGGATATAATGTAAATAAGTGTCCGCATGTTTATAGTAGGAGACTTTATGAAAAATGGAATGTTGGTGTTATTAAGTTTATTTGCGGTGGGGTTGTATAGTTGTGGTAGTAGATCATTAACTCCATTAATATCCGCGTCGCCACGTGACCCGATGACCCTCCTTCGTGACGCGGAATATACCGGGGTGGATATTTCATCTCCCGAAATTGTTCGCTCTCGATATGTTAAGATCAATACAGAACTCTTGTTGGATGAGGCGGGACAGGCGCGCAAGATAGATGTGATTACCCTCAATTTTTTCCCGGATGTCTCCTATATTGGTGAAATTAACCAAATTGAGCAGAACGGGAGTGAGGTCTCATGGGTTGGAACGCTGAAGGGTGTTGAATTCAGCGATGTCTTTATAGTGTTTTCCAGTGGGATATTTATGGTTCACGTTGCAAGCCCGCAAGGAATATACGAAATATCCGCTGCGGATAACGAGATGTATAAGGTTGTTCTGATCGATCAGACAAAGTTACCGGGAGGTGGCCAAGACTGATATGCTAATATTGGTATAACCAAGTGAGTGTAAGAATTTTGTTTTCCATATAATTATAAAAATAGGAGAGAACCATGCTTTCAATATTTTTGTCCAAACGAAAAATTCAAGGATTGCTGCTGGGACTAATGTTAATCGCTTCCTTGGTGACGGGCAGCGCCCCAGTGGTACAGGCACAAGGTGGTGCGCCTGCTTTATTCAGTGATGCAGATGCCGCTGCGGCTGCCGATATCGCTTGGGACGCGCCTGTTTATGTGGCGCGCTCGCGCTATGTACATATCAACACAAGCCTTTTGCTCAGAAAATATAGTACCAAACAGGATATCCAGAGCAATCCTGAAATTAGTTTTAATTTGTTTGGCGATACCAATTACACCGGTGTGGTTACCAAAGTAACGAAAACTGACACTGGTTATTCATGGGTTGGCAGACTAAAAGAAAAAGAGAACGGTTACTTCTACCTGCTGACATATCAAGATGTCTTTATTGCGCATGTGGCATCTGCAGATGGTGTTTATGAAGTTTCATCGGCGAACAATGACTTGTATCGAGTTGTGCAACTTGACCAGTCTAAATTTATGGATGAACCCCCTGGAACCGTGTTGAAGCAACTGTCTGGCCCGAATGACCTCCTCCAGAAAAGCGACCTGAGCGCCGCCTCAGACTCGGCCGCTCGAATTGATGTGATGGTGGTGTATACCTCCGCTGCGCGTGTGGCGGCAGGCAGCACAGCAAAAATAAAAGCTCGAATCGCATTAGCTCTTTTGCAGACCAATACATCGTATGCAAATGCCGGGATCAGCACACGCCTGAGGTTGGTGCATGTGCATGAGATTGCCTATGCAGAGTCATCGAGTTTAGCAGTTAATCTAACCCGGCTTATTCGCCCCACTGATGGTTACTTGGATGAAGTGCATACCCTGCGCAACACCTATGGAGCCGATATGGTCAGCTTGGTTCTGAGAAATGGCGGCGGATATTGCGGCATGGCGGCAGGTATCAAGGCGACTGCGGCAAAAGCGTTTCAGGTAGTTCAGTTAGATGGTTGCATGACCGGCTACTATTCCTTTGGTCATGAGTTTGGCCATTTGCAGGGTGCGCGGCATGATGTATATGCGGATCCTACTATGAAGCCTTTTTCGTATGGGCATGGTTATGTATATTTGCCCGCTCTTTGGCGCACAGTGATGGCATATGATGCCAAATGCAATGCCATTGGTTATACCTGTAAACGCCTGCAATACTGGTCTAACCCTTCAAAAAACCGCGGTGGCGTTCCAATGGGTGATGTCTATGCAAAAAACTATCAAGTACTGAATAAGACCGCCCTTACAGTGGCAAACTTCCGCGTATCGAAAATACCTTCTGACTTCAACTCAACCTTCAATACAAGCTCAAACGGGTGGACGCCTGTATCTGGCTCGTGGGTTCTCGCCAGTTCGGCATATTACACGACTCTTGGCATCACTAGTTTAGTGAGCTCCATCCAGCATGCGGGTACCTATGGTGATGTTACTTATGAAGTCAGGATGAGGAGGGAAGGTTGTGCGTCGTGTGGGAATAATCTCTTTATTCGCGGCAATCCCTTAAGCCTGAATGCATATAATGATTGGAATTCTTCGTACTTGTTCCAGTATACTAATACTGGATATTTCTCCATTGACAGGGTTGAGAGCTCAGGAGGGTACACAAACTTGTTCCCTTGGACTTTCCGTTCCGAAATTTTGGTCAATGATTGGAATACGTTAAAAGTAATTGCTGTTGGTTCATCGTTGAGATTTTATATAAACAATGTAATGGTCGCTTCCCTGACTGATACCAGCTTCGGCACCGGAAACCTGGGCATTGGCATGTATATGGACGGTGTCAGTACAGGCAATGTCCTCTATGTAGATTCGGCGAAAGCATCCACTACAGCAACTGCAGATTTTCTCCCAAGTGAGACCGTAGTTCCTGACACCACCGGGGCTTCTAGCGACCCACACATGGCCCCATAACTCTGTATTCTTTTGTAACAGCGATAAGCCGGGGCAGACTGTCCCGGCTTATCCATCTTTAGCCTTTCATCTATTTTTCTTTGCACTTATAATTTGAGCATTGTATGAAACTTGGAAAACGTATGAAGAAAACCTCCAGTTTCAATCAGTAACTACTCAGCCATGTCATTGCGAGGCGGGCTTTTGTTCTTCCCGCCGAAGCAATCTCTGCCATCAGGAGACTGCTTCGGCTAAAACCAAGCGTTGTACTGAGCTTGTCGAAGTAAGCGC
>VFKN01000094.1 GCA_009885525.1 Anaerolineaceae bacterium
GGAGGGCGCGTTTGAGTTTGTCGTAGGGTTCGTCGGCGCCGGTGAAGTAGGCGTGGCGGACGATGAAGGTTTCTTCGTTGTAGTCGGTGTCGATGAACCAGCAGGCGATGTCGTCAGTGGTGTTGGAGCGGATCTCGCCAGTGGTGGGGTCGTAAACATCCAAGCCTTTGAGAACCACGTAGTAACGACTTGAGTCGTTACTTTTGCCAGGACGACTAAGGATGCGAAAAACGCGCATATCTATGCGGGCAGCACCTATGACTTTTATTTCAGTCATCATGGACGCGATAGTATTGATAACGCTGGCATGGCCCTGATATCCACTGTGCATTTCTATACCGGTTATTGCAATGCCTTCTGGGATGGCAAGCAAATGACGTACGGCGATGGATGTTTCCTGGTAACCGATGATGTCGTGGCTCATGAGTTGACGCACGGTGTCACCGAGAAAGAATCCGGGTTGATCTATGCATTTCAACAAGGCGCGATCAACGAATCGTTCTCTGATATTTGGGGTGAGTTTGTCGATCAAACGAACGGCAAAGGTACTGACACTGCCGCGGTAAAATGGCTGATGGGAGAAGACACAAGCATCGGCGCGATCCGTAACATGAAGAATCCCCCCGCGTTTAAAGACCCGGATCGTATGGGCAGCCCCCTATACTATACAGGTTCTCAGGATAGCTGCGGCGTGCATTCGAATAGCGGCGTAGGCAATAAAGCAGCTTATTTGATTACCGACGGCGACACCTTTAATGGATATACCAATACAGGTATCGGTATTGCCAAGGCGGCCGCAATTTACTACGAAGCCCAAACTAATATTCTTACCCTTACGTCGAATTATCACTCCCTGTATGATGCGCTTAATACCGCATGCGCCACTTTGACTGGCGGCGCAGACGGCATTACATCTGCAGACTGTGTTGAGGTGAATAAAGCGCTGTTGGCGACAGAGATGAATCTTCTGCCCCTGCCTCCCCCAATCCCAGCCAACGATGATTTCTCCGGCGCAACCGATTTCCTCACTTTGCCATATACCGGCAGCCAGGATATCATAACCGCCACTTCCGCCGATGATGACCCGACTTTCCCCGCTAGCCAATGCCCATATATTGCGGAGGGCACAAATACCGTTTGGTATAAGTTTACCCCCGCTACTTCAGGCTATGTTACGATTAACATGATCGGAAGCGAGTTTGATACAGTGTTGGGTGTCTGGAAGGGCGCCTCTCCTTCAGCCTTAACGTCGGTAGGGTGTAACGATGATATGGATTACAACAATGGCAATTACCAGTCTCAATTGTTGTTCCATGTCACAGCCGGACAAACCTACATGGTTGAGGTAGCAGGCTGGTATGATGTCGCCCAGAATTTTACGCTCAATGCTAGTTTTGCAGCTCCAATTAAATCCGATGATGCACAAGATGGCTGGCTGCTTGAGTCGTCTAAGAACGGTACAGGTGGCTCCAAAAATTCTGACGCCGCCACTTTCCGTTTGGGCGATAATTCGGCCAACAGACAGTATCGCAGCCTCCTGTCATTTGACACATCCGATTTAGCAGGCACTACCATTACCAAGGTCACGCTTCGGATGAAGATTCAGGGCGTTGTCGGTGGTGGGAATCCCGTCAAAATGTTTAAGGGATTTATGGCGGATATCAAGAGCGGATTTTTTGGCACCTCCGCTTTGACTCCCGGCGATTTCCAATCCCCCGCAGATCATTCGTATGGGGCATTCAAACCCATGCCGATTGACAACTACTGGTATGAAATTCCACTCACCAAAGGCAGCGCGTTCATTAACAAAACGGGCACTACCCAGATCCGTTTACGCTTCAGCCTGGAAGATAACGGTAATGGAATTGATAATTACCTAAGTCTGTTTAGCGGTAATGCTGCATCAGCATTAAATCGTCCACGATTGATTATTGAGTATTCCGTGCCGTAAAAGCACACAAATAAAAAATTCCGGGTTCTCGAAGAACCCGGAATTTTTTTATTTGGAATACCATCTCGCATAAACTGCCTGTGAGAGTAATCTGTCCGCGCTTTTCTCGCGGGTGACCAACTCGCCGCAGTCAACTTCCCCTTTATGTTTTTTCATCATCTCGTTGAGCGCCTGCGCCACATGAATTGCGGATGCGCGCACCGCGTATAAAGTGGCGATTACGAACAGCGGGTTGTCGCTTAAACATGCGCCGCAAATCTCAAATAGATTCGGCAGCGACTTATATACTTCCCACACTTCACCCTTCGGTCCGCGCCCGAATTTGGGCGGATCAAGAATGATGCCGTCATATTTGACCCCGCGCTTTTCTTCGCGCTGCATATATTTAATCGCATCCTCCACGATCCAGCGGATGGGTTTATCGCTCAATCCTGATAGCGCTTGATTCTCTCGCCCCCACGCCACAGATTTTTTCGACGCGTCCACATGCGTCACCTGCGCGCCCGCTGATGCCGCTGCGAGCGATGCCAAACCTGTGTAGCCAAATAAGTTGAGAACTTTAATGGGGCGTTTTGCATTTTGAATCTTCTCCACCATAAAATCCCAATGCGCGGCAACCTCAGGAAATACGCCGAGGTGACGACCCGGTGTGGTCATCACTGAGAAAGTAAGTTCCCTCATCCCCAGCCCTTCCCCCTTTGGGGGAAGGGAGTCTTGTTCCCCTCTCCCTTTGGGAGAGGGGTTAGGGGTGAGGGAATATTTCATTTCCCATTTCTCTGGTAATTTTTTTTTCTCGATCCAATGTCCGCCGCTTTCTTCAGCGGTGGGTTGGAAAACTGCGTGCGCATTATTCCACTCGGAGGAGGGCAGGGCACGGCTCCACATGGCTTGAGATTCGGGACGTGCAAAAATATATTTTCCGAATCGTTCCAGTTTTAATCCATCACCTGAATCGAGCAATTCATAATCATGCCAGTTTGAAGCTTCGAGCAGTGTAAATGAGGGGGAGTTTTGCATTGATACCTCGTAGTAAGGCACGCTTTTAGCGTGAAAATATCGTATTCATAATACGGTCACGCTGAAAGCGTGACCTACATAAATTAAATAGTATGAATTTACCATACCAGATACTTGATTTTTGTTCATAAAGCAGTATAATGTGGTAAGTAGTGGTAGAAAGTGGTAGACAGGCGCCGATCAGTCGGCGTCTGATTGTATTAAAAGGATAATTAGCACAAATGTTCTTAGGTCAGTTTCAACACAATCTCGATGATAAAGGGCGACTGATGATTCCATCACGCTTTCGTGATTTGTTGGCTGGTGATGGCGCTTTCATCACGCAAGGTTTTGACAAATGCTTGATGGTGATGACCGAGGAATATTTTCAGCAGGTTTATGATCGCATCGAAGCGATGAACCTCGCCGACCCCACTGCCCGTCTTTTGCGGCGCTTGATCCTTTCCAATGCTTATCCGGTTGAAGTGGATAAGATTGGGCGCATCCTCGTTCCGCAAAATTTGCGAACCTTCCTGCAAATTGAAGGCGAGGCAATTGTAGCAGGTCAAGGCGAATACTTTGAAGTGTGGAAGCCCGCCGATTGGAACGTGCAAATGGCTCAGTTGCAAGATGTCGAAGCCAACAACGCGCGCTTCTCCACGCTTGATCTTTCAAAAAACAGCAATCCATCACAAGCCTGACCATTAATTACTGGTCACTGATTACTGATGACTGCTCACGTCCCTGTACTTTACAAAGAGATTATACACGCACTGCAACCCAAGCGCAGTGGACGTTATGTAGATTGCACTCTGGGCGCGGGCGGTCACGCTCGCGGCATTTTGGAGGCTTGCACGCCGGATGGACTCCTGCTCGGTTTTGATGTTGACCCGCAGGCGTTGGCGCTTTCTCGCGAGACCTTGGCTCCTTACGAAGGGCGCACACATCTCGTGCAAGCCTCCTACACCACTTTGAAATCGCAACTTGAAAAGTTGGGATGGGATTCGGTGGACGGCATCGTTCTTGACCTTGGCGCATCGTCCATGCAGTTTGATACCGCCGAGCGCGGATTTTCTTTTATGCAGGATGGTCCGCTCGATATGCGCTTCGGTGTGAACGCGACACAAAGCGCGGCGGATATCATCAACACGTTTGATGAAGCAGATATCGCGGATATTATTTTCCGCTACGGAGAGGATCGCGACGCAAGAAGAATCGCCCGCGCGATTGTTGGCAACCGTCCGCTGCATACGACCCGCGAGTTGGTTGCCGTTATCGAAAAGGCTTCCCCACGAAGAGGGGAGCGCGTTCACCCGGCGACGCAGACATTTCAGGCGCTGAGAATATTCGTCAACGGCGAGTTGGACTCGGTGGAGAGTATTCTTCCGCAAGCAGTATCAGCCCTGAGTGTCGGAGGGGTTTGCGCGGTGATCTCCTTCCACTCTTTGGAAGATCGCATCGTCAAAGATTATTTCCGCGAGCAGAGCAAGGAATTGGTTAATCCGCCTTATGAAAGACTTTATGAAGTTGAACGTAAGGCTGTTGTAAAAATAATTAATAAGAAACCGATTATCGCTTCGGACGAAGAAATAAAAGATAACTCGAGAGCGCGCAGTGCAAAACTTAGAGTTATCGAAAAACTGTAGCACGACATTTATGTCGTGTGAGTGCGACATAAATGTCGCGGTACACAAAAAAATATGAACATACAAAATGTCAACCATCTCATGCACGCATATAAGATCGCTCCCTGGCGGATTCAACGCCAGTGGATCGGCAACGCGTTGCTTGTGGTGGTTGTGTTAACCATGATTGCAACTTTATATCTGGATGTGACCTCGCAAGCCGCGATCGCCGGACGTGAAATTCAGGATTTGACCATCTCCATTGCCGACAGCCAACAGGTAAGCGCGGATCTGCAAACTCAGCTCGCCGCGTTGACCTCCTCCAGCGTGATGCAAAAACGCGCGCTCGAGTTAGGCTTCCGCCCGATGGAACAGATTGAGGCTGAGTATCTGGTTGTGCCAGGTTACGCTGCGCCTGAACCGGAGATTTTATCTTCCGCTTTGCTTCCACAGTTGAGCGTGTTGAGTATTTTGCCCGAATACAATCAGTCATTGCTGGATTGGGTGGATGAACAGATCGCGGCATCTTCGCGGAGCATACAATGAGAGAGCAGTACGCGCGCCGCACGCAGGTTCTAACTGCCATTATGAGTTTGGCTGCGATTGCCATCATCATGCAGATGATCCGCATTCAGAACAGCCCCGAAGCGGATATCTTTCGTGAGCGGGCGTCTAATTATGCGTATGAGCTGCATACCTTTTATCCCGACCGCGGCGAGATTTATGACCGTAATGGGCATTTGCTCGCGGGCAATAAATCGGTGTATGAAATTGGCGTAGATTTGAGTATTGCCAAAGACCCGCAAGCCATCGCATTTGCGGTCAGCAATGAATTGAATATTGATTATGCAAAAATACTCGATGGCATTCAAAATCCGCCGCCGGGATTATCTTATATCGTTATCGCCGATTATATCGAAGCGCAGAAGGCAACGAATTTACGCCAGTTAAAGAAAGGTTTGCAGGCGCAATCTGCCGAAGGTGTGCTGGGCGGCTTGACCGGTTTGGAGTTCAAATCACATCCGCAGCGCAGCTATCCTGAAGATTCCCTGGCCTCAAATATTATCGGCTTTGTGAACCGCGAAGGACGCGGCTATTTTGGCGTTGAAGAAAAATATGATCTTATCCTTGCTGGAAATCCGGTGCAGGCGCTGGTTCCCACAGACCCGAATAAAGCCTATGATATTCCGCGCGCGTTGAACGGTACGACCCTTGTCCTGACCATCAACCGCGATTTGCAAGCCGCGACTGAGCAAATCCTGGACGAGTCGCTTGACACCTACGGAGCGAAACGCGGCACGATCGTGATCATGGATCCGCGTAACGGCGAAGTCCTTGCCATGGCATCCACTCCGCGCATGAATCTAAATGAATTCTGGAAGTACGGCGATACCTACGACACCGCCAGCGATTTTAATCCGCCTGTCTCCAGACCGTATGAACCCGGCTCTGTAATTAAAATTCTCACCATGGCAGCCGCGTTGGATTCCGGCGCGGTCTCACCTGAGACATCCTATCTCGATACCGGTTCGATCCTGGTGGGTGGAGTGAAAATTCAAAACTGGGATCAGTCACCGTGGGGCGAGCAGAACATGGTTGGCTGTTTGCAGCACTCGCTCAACGTCTGTATGGCGATGATCTCCGAGCGAATGGGCGCTGCGACCTTTTATAACTACATGGATAATTTCGGCTTTGGCCATCTGACCGGCGTGGACCTTTCGGGCGAAGCCGCCGGTAGACTCAAAATCCCCGGCGATTCAGATTGGTATCCCGTTGACCTCGGCACGAATGCGTTTGGTCAAGGTGTGACCGTTACCCCAATTCAAATGATGATGGCGGCATCCTCGGTTGCAAATAAGGGACGCATGGTCATTCCGCATACTTTATTTGCGATGGTGCGTGACGGACGTGAATATAACGCTCCCGCGCAGTATGCCGGCTCTCCAATTTCTCAACAAACCGCAGATACGCTTTCCAATATGCTGGCCGTTTCACTTGAGTCAGAAGCGTCACTTGCGCTTGTGCCGGGTTATCGCGTGGCAGGCAAGACCGGTACCGCGCAAATTCCTGTGGATGGTTTTTACGACGCGACTCAAACCAACACATCCTTCATCGGTTGGGGGCCGGTGGACGATCCGCGTTTTATGATCTATGTTTGGCTTGAACGCCCAACTTCATCTATTTGGGGATCGGAAGTCGCTGCGCCTGTTTTCTCTGAAGTCGCGCAGAAGACCGTCCTCCTTTTGGATATTCCGCCCGATTCCATCCGCCAGCAACTTGTTGCAAAATAACATGCTTACACTTGCAGACGTTCTTGAAGCCATCACCTCGGTGCGTATACCCGAAGCAACCGCAACCATCCCGGAAGCGGTCATTGATTCGCGCGAGGCGACTCGCAACTCGATTTTCATCGCCATCCCCGGTGAAAATGTGGATGGGCACGACTTCGTGGACGCAGCCTTTAAGCAGGGTGCCTCTTTTGCTTTAATTCAGAAAGAAATGCCCGCGTCTTTTCGCACCCTCGATTTACGCGGCGATTTGCAAATAGAATCGCCCTTCGATTTTTCCGCGCCTCTCTGCCTTCGCGTGGACAACACCATATCCGCGCTGCAGCAGATCGCGCGTTTCTGGCGCCGCAGATTAAATCTGCGGGTAATCGGAATCACGGGCAGCGTCGGTAAATCCACAACCAAAGAAACAACCGCCGAAGTGCTTGGCGTGAAATACAAAACTTTAAGAAGTCCCGGCAATTTGAATAACGAAATTGGCTTGCCGCTGACGATCTTGAAATTGAACAACAGCCATGAACGCGCCGTTCTCGAAATGGGATTTTATATCCCCGGCGAGATTCAATTCCTGTGCGATATTGCCCAGCCGCACATTGGCGTTGTGACCAATGTCGGCACAGTCCACGCGGAACGCGCCGGTTCGCAGGAAGCCATCGCGCGCGGAAAAAGTGAACTGGTGCAGGCGCTTCCCGCGGATGGTGTTGCGATCCTGAACTTCGACGACCCGTGGGTTCGTAGAATGGAAGAGAAATCCAAAGCGCGCGTTTTTTTTTATGGGCTTTCTCCCGAAGCCGATCTGTGGGCAGACGAGATCGAAGGCCTCGGACTCGACGGGATTCGTTTCCGCTTGCATTACCAAAACGAAACGCTTCACACGCATATTCCCTTGATCGGACGGCATTCGGTGCATACGGCTTTACGCGCCGCCGCGGTTGGACTCAATGACGGTTTGGGCTGGGCTGAAATTTTTGAAGGACTCAAGCGCGGACGTATGCAGTTGCGTCTCGCCGCGGTACGCAGTAAAAGCGGCGCATTGATCCTCGATGACACATATAACGCTTCACCCGAATCGATGCTTGCCGCGTTGAGTCTGCTCGATGAAATGGAAGGGCGCAAGATCGCGGTTTTAGGTGACATGCTCGAACTAGGTCCCTATGAAAAACAAGGACACGAAATGGTCGGGATGCGCGTCGCGCAGGTTGCGAAAACATTGATCACACTCGGGCCGCGTGCGCACATGATCGCAGACTCCGCGCGCCGCGCCGGACTCAAGCCCGCGAATATTCTCGAGTTTGAAGAATCCGCGCCGATCGTTGAGTGGCTGAATAAAAACCTCACCGCCAATGACGCTGTACTCATCAAAGGCTCGCGCGGCTTGCGCATGGATAAGATCACCGCCGCGCTTGAGGTCAAGTCGTGAGGCAGATTGCGCTTTCGCTCAGCCTTGCGGGACTCGCTTTTGTTATGACCGCCATTTGGGGCGGACCTTTGCTGCGCATTTTGCGCCATTACAAAATCGGCAAGATCATCCGCGTGGAAGAGCCCGGTCATCATGGCGTGAAGATGGGCACACCCACGATGGGCGGCGTGTTGTTCATCCTGCCGGTGCTGCTGCTCAGCGGATTGTTGAACGCGGTTGCGCTGCTCGGTGTGACCACCAGTGGAGTCGGACGTTCCGTGCTGGTGCCGATGCTGGTCATGGTTGGCTTCGCCGCTCTCGGCGCCGTGGATGATTGGGAAGGCATTCGCGGAAAACGCAAAGGCGACGGGATGCGCGCGCGCACGAAATTTTTATTCCAGGTGATCCTTGCACTCGTCACCGCGTATGTTTTGAAATATATGATGGATGTGCCGGAAATGTATTTCCCCGGTTTCTTCTTTGAGATCAAACTCGGCTGGTTATATGTGCCGATTGCCGCGTTTATTATTGTCGCAGAATCAAATGCGGTTAACTTTACTGACGGGCTCGATGGTTTGGCCGGGCTGATTGCCGCGACAGCGATTGCTTCATATGGCGGCATTGCGTTGATACAGGAACAGGTTTATGTTGCGCGCTTTTGTTTTATCCTCGTCGGCGCGCTGTTCGGCTTTTTATGGTTTAACGTACACCCCGCTGAACTGTTCATGGGCGACACAGGTTCGCTCTCGCTCGGCGCAGTGCTGGCGGTGATTGCGCTGCTCACCGGTCAATGGCCGATGTTGTTGATCATCGGCATCATCCCGCTCAGTGAAATGCTGAGTGTGGTGATTCAGATCGTTTATTTCAAATGGACAAAAGGCAAACGTTTTTTTAAAATGGCGCCCATCCATTTGCATTTTGAATTGCTCGGCTGGAGTGAAACACAGGTCGTGCAGCGCTTCTGGCTGATCGGCTTGATGGCGGCGCTGATTGGTATTGGATTATCGCAAGTTTAGTAGATGAGTAGATAAATAGAGAGTAGATAAGTAGACAAGGAAACAAGTAAACACGTAGACAAGGAAACAAGTAGACAAAGAACCACGCATCACGTACCACGAAATTTATTATGATAACCAACTGGACGAACACCCGCACCCTCATTCTCGGCGCAGCGCGACAAGGAATAGCCCTTGCGCGCTGGCTCTCCCGTCACGGTTCAAACGTGATGTTGAGTGATTCGCGCAGCGCGGATGAACTGACCTCCGCCCGCGAATCTCTCGCGGATACGAGTGTAAGTTGGGCCGTGAGTGGGCATCCATTGGAATTATTGAATAACTGCGATGTGCTTTGTCTCTCCGGCGGCGTTCCATTAACATTGCCCATCGTGCAGGCAGCCATCCAGCGCGGCATTCCGCTTTCGAATGACACGCAAATTTTCATGGAAGTTGTGCCATGCAAAACCATCGGCATCACCGGCTCTGCAGGTAAAACAACCACAACGACTCTCGTTGGTGAAATGGCGAAGTTGTCAATCGTAAATCGTAAATCGGAAATCGTAAATCATGTATTTGTTGGCGGTAATATCGGTGACCCGCTGATCAACTACGTGGATGAGATGAAAGCGGATGATCTCGCGATTTTGGAGATTTCATCTTTTCAACTTGAGCAGATGACCATCTCGCCGAACATCGCTGCTGTTTTGAATATCACGCCCAATCATTTGGATCGTCACGGCACGATGGAAGCCTATGCAAATGCAAAGGCGCGTATTTTGGAATTTCAAACTGAAAAAGATACCGCCATTCTTAGTCATGATGATAAAGGCGCGTGGGATTTACGAAATAAAGTTAAAGGCAAGTTGTTAACTTTCAGTCTGCATGATCTCGAAGAAGGCTTGAACGGCGCATATCATCACGAAGGATTGTTAAATTTGCGCGATGGTTTTGCTTACCTCCCGTTGATACTGCGCGAAAAGATTCAACTGCGCGGCGATCATAATGTAGCGAATGTGCTGGCGGCGTTGACCATCGGTCACGCGGCTGGATTTAAACTGGATGATATGCTCGAAGCCGTGGAGGAATTCCGCGGTGTGGCGCACCGGCTGGAATTCGTGCGCGAGTTGAACGGCGTGCGCTGGTACAACGACTCGATTGCAACCGCGCCTGAACGCAGCATGGCCGCCATCCACGCGTTTGATGAGCCGATTGTGCTGATGCTCGGCGGACGCGACAAAAATCTTCCGTGGGATGAGATCGCGCGGTTGATTGCTCAGCGCGTAGAGCATGTGGTCGCATTTGGCGAGGCGGCAGAACTAATCGAGAAAGCAGTGAAAAATTCGAGCGTGGAAAGCCGCGTGGATATTCGTCGTGTGAAAGATCTTCGCGCAGCGGTCATCTCCGCAGCGGAGGTTGCATCCGCGGGCGATGTCGTCCTATTATCACCGGGCGGTACGAGCTACGATGAGTTTAAAGATTTTGCAGAGAGAGGAGCAGCGTTTACAAAATGGGTACTGGAACTTTCGTAAAACAACAACAAAGTCCCATCGCGTTTTTGCGCGGATTCGACATGCCACTGCTGGTTTCAGCTGTGACGTTGATCGTGTTCGGCATGATGATGCTGTTCTCGGCTTCGTGGGATTTTTCTCTCGGCGCGTATGGCGACGCGATGTATATGTTCAACCGCCAGTTGATGTGGCTCGGCTCCGGTCTGGTGATCGCGATTATTTTTGCATTCTTTGACTACCATCACTGGCGCAGGCTGGTTGTACCCGCGATGGCTGTGACCATTGGATTATTGATCCTTGTTTTGCTGGCAAACGGAATTCGTTTCGGCGCCAAGCGTGCGATCTTTGGCGGTTCGGTGCAGCCTTCTGAATTGGCGAAACTCATTTCAATTATTTATCTGAGCGTTTGGTTGTATGCCAAGCGCGAATATTTGCATGATATTTCTCTTGGCCTTGTTCCGCTGGGAGTCATCCTCGGCGTCGTCGGCGGTTTGATCTATCAGCAGCCCGACTTGAGCGCCGCAGCGACTGTGATCATTCTCGGCGGTTTGCTTTTCTTCCTCGCCGGCGGAGACTTGAAACAGATCGGCGGCTTGCTTATCATTGCGGTCATTGCCGCGTGGTTTGTTTCTTCGGTGAGTTTAACCGGACGCGAGCGCGTCAATGATTTTGTTGCAGGCTTCAAAGATCCGCTGCAGGCTTCGTATCATGTACGCCGTTCGTTTGAAGCGATCATTCATGGCGGATGGTTCGGCGCGGGTTTGGGTCAATCGGAATCCAAATTAACCGGCTTGCCTGTTCCGCCAACCGACAGCGTTTTTGCAGTTGTGGTGGAAGAACTTGGGCTTGTCGGCGGCGCGGCGTTGATCGGTTTATACGCGCTGCTCGTCTGGCGCGGATTGGTCATTGCGCGGCGCGCGCCCGATATGCTCGGCACGCTGCTCGCTTCGGGGCTTGTGATCTGGATCGCTTTTGAAGCGGTCATTAATATGGCAGTTATGGTCGGGCTTGTTCCGTTCGCGGGCAATGCCCTGCCTTTCGTAAGTGCAGGTGGTTCCAATCTTGTTGCCACGCTGGCCGCGCTGGGTATTATCTTTAACATTTCGCGCCAGGCCGGTGATGGTACAACAACAGATGATGAATGGAGGTCGTATAGTGCGGTTGCTAATTTGCGCGGGTGGAACGGGCGGCGGGGTTTATCCCGCGCTCGCCGTTCTCGAAGCGTTGAAAAGTTTGCAGGTTGAAAGCGTTGTCCTGAGCTTGCCGAAGGATGCAAAGGTTAACAACCTTCCAACTTTCCAACCTTCCAACCTTCAAACTCTATGGGTCGGCGGTGAAGGCGGCATGGAAGAGGAACTCGTGAAACGCGCGGGCATTCCTTATCGCTCGATTCCTGCTGCGGGAGTACACGGCGTTGGCTTGCGTTCGCTGCCTGCCAACCTCGTCAAACTCGCGCGCGGAGTCGCTGCGTCGCTGCGTATTTTGCGCGAGTTCAATCCCAATGCGATCTTCTTCACCGGCGGCTACGTTGCCGCGCCCATGGCTGTTGCCAGCCGCAACATCCCGACCATTTTATTCGTCCCCGATATTGAGCCGGGACTCGCGCTCAAGTTTCTTTCTTATTTTGCGGATGTCGTCACCCTGAGCGCTTCTGCTTCGACGAAATATTTCTCACGCCCCAATAGACTCGTCCTCACGGGTTACCCGCTGCGTGCCGACCTCGCAGCGTGGACGCGCGCGCAAGCGATTCAATTCCTCGAGTTGGATTCATCTTCGCCGGTATTGCTCATCACCGGCGGGAGCAAAGGCGCGCACTCGATCAATATGGCCGTGCTGAGTCAGCTCGTCGAGTTGCTCAACATCGCGCAAGTGATCCACATCACCGGCGCGTTGGATTGGGATGTGGTTAATAAAGCGGCAAAAGAATTACCCGCGCAGTTAAAGCCCCGTTATCATGTCATGCCCTATCTGCATGAGATGGGCGCCGCACTCGCCGCTGCAGATTTGGTTCTTTCGCGCGCAGGCGCATC
Organism: Anaerolineaceae bacterium; assembly: GCA_009885525.1. Lineage (GTDB taxonomy): Bacteria > Chloroflexota > Anaerolineae > Anaerolineales > Villigracilaceae > Villigracilis. Next base: position 12,793 of record VFKN01000094.1, read on the forward strand.
CACGCTCGGAGAATATCCCTTCTTTGGTTTGCCTGCTGTGCTTGTGCCATATCCGTATGCATGGCGCTATCAAAAAGTGAATGCCGATTTTCTTGTCGAAAATAATGCCGCGGTCATCTTGCAGGATGAGATGTTAGCAGATAAACTCCTGCCGATGATAAAAGATTTTCTACTTGATAAAAATAAACTTCAATCCATGCGTGCCGCGATGAAAAAAATATCGCTTCCCAATGCGGCAAACATGATCGCCAGCCAGTTGGTTAAATTGGCAGGAGAAATGCCGCTATGATGAGTATGGTTTATATCTTCTGGATGTTCATTTTCATCTTCGCTTTTATCGGCGCGATGCGCGGCTGGGTGAAGGAATTGCTGGTTTCATTCAGCGCCATTACAGCGCTGGCGGTCAACTTACTTCTGGAAAAATACATCCCGCTCGTGCGTGATCTTGATCCCGCAGGCGGTTCGCTCTTCTGGATCCGTTCCCTTATCTTGATGACGCTTGTCTATTTCGGATATCAAACCGTCGTCTCCATTCCACGCCTTGCATCCAAAGCGAAGAGTGAACGTTTACAGGATACTCTTTTCGGCGCAGTGTTAGGCGGCCTCAATGGATATTTGGTTGTGGGTTCGATCCTCTTCTATAACCACATCGCAAATTATCCCTACCCGGATATTATGAGCCTGCCAACCGACGCGACGATCATTGCCGCGATCGACGCCATGATAAGGTATATGCCCCCGCGCTTTTTAGGCGAACCGAGTATTTACTTTATTGTCATTGTCATTCTTATCTTTATCCTTGTAGTCTTTGTATAAACTATTATGAAACATATTCACTTCATCGGTATTGGCGGTTCAGGGCTTTCTGCCATCGCGCGTCTGCTTAAAGAGAGCGGCTACGAAGTGACAGGCTCAGACCGCACGCTCTCGCCGTTTGCAGTTGACCTGCAGAATAACGGCATTACGGTTTACGTTGGGCATGACCCCAAAAATATCATCGGCGCTGGTCTGGTGATTCGCTCCTCCGCGATTGGCGATGAAAATTCCGAGGTCGAAGCCGCACGGCAAGCGGGAATCCCCGTGTACAAACGCGCGGATTTTCTCGGTCGATTGATGGCGCAGAAAATGGGCATTGCTGTGGCAGGTACGCACGGCAAGACCACCACCACCGCCATGATTTCGTGGATTTTATACAAGATGCAGCGCGATCCATCCTTTATTGTTGGCAGCACGTTGAATAATTTAAAGGTCAATGCGCGCGCGGGCAAGAGTAATTTCTTTGTCATTGAAGCGGATGAATACGACCGTATGTTCCTCGGGCTCAAACCGCATATCGCGGTGGTGACCAACCTCGAGCACGATCATCCCGATTGTTATCCCACCTACCAGGATATGTATTCCGCGTTCCAGCAATTTGTGGATTTGCTCCCACCCGACGGCACGTTGATCGTCTCCGCTGAAGATAAAGGCGCGGCTTCTTTACTTTCTTATGCGCGCACCAAAAGATTAAATGTGCTTTCTTATAGCGTGCAAACCGAAATGACCATCAACAGCCCGCAGTGGATGCAGGCGCGCACGCCCAAAGCCAATCAACGCGGCGGATTTGATTTCTCCGCGATGACGAATATGAATGGCGGCGTTTCGACGATGAGTGTTTCCTTGCAGGTGCCGGGTGTGTATAACGTCCGCAATGCACTCGCAGCTTTATCCGTGATGGCGACGCTGGGACTTCCATTGCAGGAAGCCGCCGAAGCGTTAGGCGAGTTCACCGGCACAGGCCGCCGCTTTGAAGTGCGCGGTGAAATCAAAGGTGTGACCGTCATTGATGATTACGCTCATCATCCCACCGAGATTCGCGCTACGCTCGCGGGCGCGCGCGCGCGCTATCCAGACCGGCGCATTTGGGCAGTCTGGCAGCCGCATACCTATTCGCGCACGCAGACTTTATTCGTTGAATTCTCGCGTGCATTTACTGATGCGAACGAAGTTTTAGTGACCGAGATTTACGCTTCACGCGAAGCCAAACAGGAATTTTCCTCCGCTGAAGTGGTCAGTGCCATGCCGCACGCTTCCGCGCATTACAGCGGCTCGCTGGAAAACACGACCGATTATTTATTGAAGAACCTGCGCTCAGGCGATGTTTTGCTGGTGCTATCCGCCGGTGATGCGAATGAGATCAGCGCGAAAATATTGGAGAGTTTGTAAAAAGACCTGACAGGTTTCCGCACAGCTCTGATTAAAAAGTAGATTCTGATTCGCAAGAGCTGCGATTAACTTGCGTCAAGATGAAACCTGTCAGGTCTGGTTTCGAATGAACAAAATGATTATGACAATACCCGCCCTTCCCGTTGATGTGCTGCGCCTGAGTTTTGGCGCCGCTGTGCAAGAGAATGTTTCGCTTGCGCCGTATACATCCGCGCGGATTGGCGGCCCTGCGGATACGCTCGTCACAGTCACCTCCGCGGATGAATTTGCGGCTGCGATGAAGATCATCTGGGAGCATGGAATGGTTTATACCATTCTGGGTGGCGGCTCGAATGTGTTGGTCAGCGATAAAGGCGTGCGCGGCGTTGTCGTCTTGAATCGCGCGAAGGATGTCCGCTTTGAATCTGGTGATGAAGCGACTGTCTGGTGTGAATCAGGTGTGATCTTCAGTAATCTCGCGAATCGCTGCGCATCCAAAGGTCTCTCCGGTTTGGAGTGGGCTGCGACTGTCCCCGGCACAATCGGCGGCGCAGTATATGGAAATGCCGGCGCGTTCGGCGGTGATATGTCGCAGAATTTAATTTGGACCGAAGTATTGACTCGCACCGGACGCAAAAAAATATCTGTTGATGAAATGCGATATGCATATCGCACAAGTATTTTTAAGAACGGTAATGAAAATGCAATAGTGCTTTCGGCCTTGTTGAGATTAAAAAATTCAAGCAAAGCAGAAGTGTCTGCTAAAATCGAATCGTTCAGCGAGAAACGCAAAGCCATGCAGCCTCCGGGCGCAAGCATGGGCTCGATGTTCAAGAACCCCGTAGGTGATCATGCCGGGCGTTTGATCGAAGCAGCGGGTTTGAAAGGAACGCGTATCGGCAACGCTGAGATCAGCACAGCGCATGCAAATTTTTTCGTCAATCACGGCGAGACCCAAGCCGGCGATATCCGCGCGTTGATCGATTTAACCCGCGATACAGTAAAAAATAAATTTGATGTTGAGTTGGAATTGGAAGTCGAATTAATTGGAGACTGGAGTGAACGTTAAACCTTCAACGTTCAACTTTAATTTATGAATAAACTACGAGTAGCAGTGATATTTGGCGGTCGGTCAGGCGAACATGATGTTTCGCTGATGTCCGCGCGCTCAGTGCTGGCTGCGCTCGACCCGGAAAGATATGAGGTAACACAGGTTGGTATTACATTGGAAGGTGAGTGGCTCAATGGCGAGAACACGCTCGAATCTTTTGCGCAAGGAAAAACACAGGATTTGAATCGCGTTGTACTGCCGAGCGAGCCTTCACACTCCGCGCTGTACGTTCTACGCAATACAGATCACGGCGAGATGCTCGATAAACTCGCCGACGTTGATGTTTTCTTCCCGGCGCTGCACGGTCCCTTCGGCGAAGATGGCACCATGCAAGGCTTGCTCGAACTCGCAGATGTGGCTTATGTCGGCGCGGGCGTGGCGGGTTCTTCGGTCGGCATGGACAAGGGCATCTTCAAGGATGTCATGCGCGCGAATCATATTCCGATCGTTGAGTCGCTGCTTGTGTTGCGCGGTGAAATCGAAAACGATATCAATCGCGTGATCGCGGATGTCGAGAAGATGGGCGCGTATCCGTTTTTTGCGAAGCCCGCCAATCTCGGCTCATCGGTCGGAATCAGCAAATGCAATTCGCGCTCTGATCTTGCTGAAGGACTGATGGAAGCCGCGCGTTACGACCGCCGCGTTGTGATCGAAAAAGGCATTGCGAATGTGCGCGAGATCGAAGTCAGCGTGCTGGGCAATGAAGACCCGCAGACTTCGGTGTGCGGTGAAGTTTTGCCGAGCCGCGATTTTTATTCGTATGAGTCAAAATACTTGGACGGCACATCCGGGTTGATCATTCCCTCGCAAATTTCCGCGGAGATGAGTAACCAGATCCGCGAGTATGCCGCCCGCGCCTATAAAGCCATCGATTGCGCTGGTATGGCGCGCGCCGATTTTTTTGTCGATGTTGAAATGAATAAAATTTATTTGAACGAACTCAACACATTACCGGGTTTTACATCCATCAGTATGTACCCGAAATTATGGCAAGCCAGCGGTTTGACGTATCCGCAATTGGTGGATCGCTTGATCGAATTCGCGCTGGAGCGCAAAGCACAGCGCGACCACACCGAACGCCGGAGGTTGGTATGAGCGATAGAAAACGCGAACTCAGCCGCTCCGATGTTGCGCGTCAACGCCGTTCCCAGCGTTCTGCAAAAGAATTGCAGCAAACTACGCAGCGGGCTGTGAAACCGATTCAATCCGTCACAAAACGTGTGATGCCAATGCCCAAGCCGCGACCAACGTTTGTTGAGGTTGAAAAGAAGCGCCGCTTCAAAATTGCACTGGGCGTGCCGGAAGTTCATTTGCGCAGACCGACAGTTTCCCGCCAGAATAATCCATCCGGCAGGTGGCGTTTCGCGTCGCTTGGGATCGTGATCCTCATCGGGGTGGCGATCTATCTGTCGCTGTCGCTTCCGTACTTTAACATCCCCAGCGTGACCGTGCTTGGAAATGATCGCTTAACGCGCGAAGAGATCAGCGCGGCGCTTGGCGTGTTGGGACAATCTGTTTTTATGGTTCAACCCGAAGACGCCGAAATGCGTTTGCGAATGAATTTTCCTGAATTGCTTTCTGTTAAGGTAGATGTGTATTTACCCAATCATGTTTATGTGACAGTGACCGAACGCGAGCCTGTCATCTTGTGGCAGCAAAACAACGCCTATACATGGATTGATGCAAACGGCGTAGCGTTCCGCCCGCATGGAGTTGTGGAAGGTCTTGTGCCGGTAACTGGTTTGGCAACTCCGCCTTTAGGCATTCCGGTCGCGGAGAACCCGCTCAGCCCGCCGCCTTACATGCAAAAAAATTTAGCAGATGCAATTATCCTCCTCGCGCCGAGTGTTCCCGCCGACACGACGATGGTTTACGACTCAACATACGGAATCGGCTGGGAAGATAGCCGCGGCTGGAAAGTTTTCTTTGGTTTGAGCGCGCATGATATGCCGCTAAAAACGCGCGTTTATCAATCGTTGGCACAATCGCTTGCTGAGCGCAGTTTGTCGCCCATATTTATCAGCGTTGTACACCCGGACGCGCCTTATTATCGCATGGCGGCTGAGGTTGAATATAAACCAGTCAAAGCGAATAGTGGACAATAAGATGGAAGAAATTGTTGTTGGTATTGACGTAGGCACGACCAAGGTTTGCACCCTCGTTGGGCGCGTGGAAGATGAAAAAACCATGCGCATTCTTGGCGTGGGCATTGAACCTTCGGAAGGCATCCGCAAAGGAATTGTGGTTGACCTGGCTGCTGCGTCGCAAGCCATCAAACGTTCTGTCGAAAAAGCGGAACATACCTCCGGGTTGGAGATTACCACCGCGCTGGTCAGCCTCGCGGGCGCGCATGTCTCCTCGGTCAACAGCCGCGGCTCGACGGGCATCCCCGGCGGGATCATTGACGCAACAGATGTCAACCGCGCGCTGGAGCAGGCTCAGGCAGTCGCCATTCCGCATGACCGCGAGATTGTTCACATCATTCAACGCGACATGACCGTGGATGGACAGGAAGGCGTGCGCTCTGCCATCGGAATGCGCGGCTATAAACTCGAAGTGGAAACACACATCATCACCGCAGCGGCTGCGACTATGGATAATCTCCGCCAGTGTGTCGGCGCGGCGGGTGTTGAAATTCAACAGTTTGTTTTAAATCCGCTGGCTTCTGCCGAAGTTGTTTTGAGTGAACAGGAACGTCAGATGGGCGTGGCAGTCTGTGACATAGGCGGCGGCACAACCGACCTTGCGATCTATGTCAGCGGCGATGTGTGGCACACGATGGTGCTTGCCGTTGGCGGTAACCATCTCACACAGGATATTGCGCATGGACTGCGCCTGTCTACCAGCCAAGCCGAGGATGTGAAAAAAGAATACGGCAATGCCATGCGTTCCGAAGTTGGCAGCGAAGAGTATTTCTCCATCCGCCCGTTTGGTGAAGATAATGATGTGCGTATCAGCCGTCAGGACCTTGCGCATATCATCGAAGCGCGTGTTGCAGAAACATTTCAACTCATCATGCAGGAAGTCAAACGCTCCGGCTATGACGGGCTGCTCCCTGCTGGCATGGTATTAACGGGCGGCACGTCTGCGCTGCCCGGTATTAAACGAATTGCAAATGAAGTTTTAGGAATGCCTGTGCGTACCGCGCAGCCCGAAAACTTAACAGGTCTGGTTGATAAGTTAGGTTCGCCCGCATACTCCACCGGTGTTGGTCTATTGCGCTGGGCGACCTCCATGAGAGACCACGATGTGATCGTGACTGTTGGAAATAAAAGCCGCCGTAGATCAAGAGGAGAGAACAGTATGGATTTTGACGCAATAAAAAATTGGATGAAACGTTTGTTACCGTGAATAGAAAATAGATAAATAGAGAGTAGATAAATAGTTACTAATCTCTAATCTCTAGTCACTAATCACGTTTTAGTTTAAGATATGGCATCCCTTGCCAAGGAGAGACACATGGACTCAAATAAAAGAACCCCGAACTCTGAAGCCTTTGCCCGCATCAAAGTAGTTGGTGTCGGTGGCGCCGGACAGAACGCTGTCAACCGCATGATGGAAGAAGGTATTCAAGGCGTTGAATTTATTTCCGCCAATACCGATGCACAAGCATTGATGCTTTCGCGCGCGCCGATTCGTGTGCGCCTCGGCGATAAACTCACGCGCGGATTAGGCGCGGGCGGCGACCCCGAAATTGGACGCAAAGCCGCGGAAGAATCTTCTGACGAATTGTATAACGTCCTCAAAGGCGCGGATATGATCTTCGTCACCGCCGGCATGGGCGGCGGCACCGGCACTGGCGCGGCTCCGATTGTGGCGCAAGTCGCAAAAGAATGCGGCGCGTTAACCATCGGCGTCGTCACGCGCCCCTTCACTTTTGAAGGCGGCAAGCGTTCGCAATCCGCTGAAGCGGGCGTGCTCAAAATGAAAGAACACGCCCACACCTTGATCTCGATTCCCAACGACCGCCTGCTCCAACTCGCGGATAAAAAATCCTCGTTGCAGGACGCTTTCCGCATGGCGGATGAAGTGCTGCATCAGGGCATTCAAGGCATCTCCGAGTTGATCACCATCCCCGGTTTGATCAACCTCGACTTCGCCGATGTGCGCGCGATCATGTCCGAAGGCGGCGCGGCGCTCATGGCTGTCGGGCGCGGCTCCGGCGACGACCGCGCCAAGAACGCGGCGGAACAAGCCATCTCGAGCAAACTGCTCGACATCACCATTGACGGCGCGCGCGGCGTGCTGTTCAACGTCACCGGCGGACCGAACATGACTCTCTTCGAGGTGAATCAAGCCGCGGCAATTATCCGCGAGACCGCGCATCCCGATGTCAATATGATCTTCGGCGCGGTGATCGATCCTGAGATGGGTGATGAGATTCGCTGTACCGTCATCGCCACCGGCTTTGAACGCGCCGGCGTCCCGCGCCGTGGTTTGGAACGTCCCGCCACGCGCAACGATCAACCCATATCGGTTAACAATACGCCTTTCGCGCGCCCGGCTGAATCTGTCAATGCCAATGTTGAGCACAGATCTTCGGCTGATATAAAATCCGCGCCGCAGCAACCTTCCATCAACAGCGATGATTTGGATGTCCCGACTTTCCTTAGAAATAGAAGATAAGAATTCCGTAAAATAAAATCACCACACAGCGCATTGAACTCTGTGGTGATTTTTTATTGCCTTGCGCTTGATGTATGGTAAAATCGCACGCGTTGGAGGGATGGCCGAGCGGCTCAAGGCGCATGTCTTGAAAACATGTTTGGGTCACACCAACGTGGGTTCGAATCCCACTCCCTCCGCTGGGTATTTACGATATTCATAAATTCAGCAGAGTTTATGGTTTCCATTGGCAGATGGTGTAAAATTGTATCGTTGATTGAAATTGGGGAGGTGCCAGAGTGGCTGAATGGGCTCGCCTGCTAAGTGAGTGCCGGCTTTAAAACCGGTCGGGGGTTCGAATCCCCCCCTCCCCGCTGTTAAACACAAAAGACCGTCGTTAAAATGCGACGGCCTTTTGTGTTTAATCTGTGTAAGATAATTGAGGTGGATAAAGGAATTCATAACTAAAAAAATATGTTTTCTAGAGAAAAACATGCCTGTTATCCAAGTTTTGGGGCGCATTACATGGTTTCTCCCTGGATATTCGGTTGTAAATGCGATTGGCTTGCTTTTCTATTTACTCTGACCTAGAATAATAGTATAATTAAGGTAATTAAAGCACTCTCCTAACACTATCCTTGCGTTGTAATTAATGAAGTTTGCAATGAAAATCATATGAAATTGTTATGATTTTAAGGATAAACTGAGCGTGTGTCCTAAGAAGAACCAGATATTGTGTGAGAGGCTACGTATCTGTTCTTACTAAAAAATAATTCTTTTATGGCTCGCACGGTTTATTTTTTCCGTGAAATCGCTGAAATTAGAAAATTGCGCGAGCCTATTGATATTTTTTGTAAATCATAGATATATTATTTTCTTACTGGTTAAATGTGATGAATACCACTTATGCTAATCGTTCTATAGAGATGCTCGCCAAAGAAAAACACCTGGTCCATCAAGCTAAGTCAGGTGATGCTAATGCGTTTGCTCAGCTTTACGATATATGCGTTGAACATGTCTACCGCTATATTTATTTTAGGGTTGCAAATGATATTGTCGCTGAGAGCGTTACCGTTCGTGTATTCTTCAAAGCTTGGGAGCAGCTTGATCGTTACCAGGCGTTTGGTTCGTCTTTTATTGTTTGGTTATATTCGATTGCGCGAAATCAAGTAATTGCTTATTATCATACTCACAAAAAAAGCATAGAGCAGGATAATAGTTTCGCATTACCAGCCGATAGCCGTTATTTGGGTGAAGAAGTTCAGGATATGTTTGACCTGCAAGCCATGCGTGACGGTTTACAGTTTTTAACCGAAGAAGAACAGCAAATTTTAATATTGAAGTTTGTTGTTGGGTTGCCGACCAAAAACATTGCACAAATAATGACAAAGCGCGAGGACGATATCCTTGTTTCGCAAATTTGTGCTTTGCAGACACTGGCTAGATACTTGAAGGAAAAGGCGCTAATATGAATAATATAAGTAATATGAAAAGTTTTACTCCAATATTTGAAGACTGCCTAATGAGACTCTCAAATGGCACAGCCAGCATAGATGAATGCCTGAGACGGTATCCTGAATATGCTGAGCAATTAAGGCCGCTTCTTCAGACTGCGCTTTTCCTAAATCGCGGACACGATGTAATGCCTTCAGAAACATTTAATGCCTATACTCGTTTCGTCATGGTTCAACATATACGATCTCAGACCCGTAGCCGAGCACAACACAGCGCTGGGTTCTCCTGGCGAATGGCGATGACTTTTGCCCTGCTGATTGGTGCTCTTATTGTTACAGGCACAGTTCATGCCCAGTCTGTATTGCCCGGCGACCTTTATTATGGCTGGAAGCGGACAAGCGAATCCGCCTGGCGAGCTCTCGCGCCCGACTCGGTCGCTGTAGATCTTTCTCTTGCCAATCGCCGTCTCGATGAGTGGATTGCAGTTGCAAATAATCCGGATCTCAATATCAGCGCGAAAAATGATTATCAAGTGGCGTTATCCAAATTGGCATCTGCGGATAATGCGAAGTCTCTTGCTGTCGTTACGCCTGCGCTCGAATTGCAACGACGGATGTTGAATGATGCCGGTTTATCTGCACCTGAATTAAATGATTATCTAGCCAAAATAGCAGATTCTGCTTGTGCTCCAAATTGTGCAAGCGACAGTAGTAGCAATTTGAATACTCAGGTCAATAGCCCGGATACCGATCCATGTTTAGATAATGAACAAGCTCCTTGTGGTCAGGGTGATAACGGTAATGGCAATCCCACTACTGGAAGCGAAAATGCAAATTGCAATGCATCTCAAGGCGAAGTAGATCCTTCATGCAATAGCAACGAAAATAATAACGGCAATGGCGGCGGTCAAAACAACAACGGCAATGGCGGCGGTCAAAACAATAACGGAAACGGCGGCGGTGGAAA
>VFKN01000057.1 GCA_009885525.1 Anaerolineaceae bacterium
GACATTGTCGGCAATTATGGTCCGCGCAAACTTTATCGTTACGCCCAAACTGGCATGGACTTGACCGAAGCGCCCGAACTCTGGCTTTGCACAACCTGCAAAAATTGTCTGCGTGTGTGCCCCAAAGAAGTGGATATGATTCAGATCATGCCCGCGGTTCGTGAGCAGGCGATCCTGCAAGGGAAATTTGTCCCAGCCGAATTGCAGCAGGCGTTCGAGAATACCGCCAAGACAGGCAATCCGCTTGGTCAACCGCAGCGCAAACGCGACGCGTGGATTCAAAATGCAGGCGTTCCCATTCCCATTATCAAAGATCTGGCGCGCCCTGTGGATGTGCTTTGGTATGTCGGCTCATATCCTTCCTATCACCCGCGCGGCATTGACGCGGCATCCGCGGCGGCGCGCATCTTCTCCGCGCTGGGAATTGATTTTGCGATCCTCGGCAAAGAAGAAAAAGATGACGCCGACTCTCAGCGCCTTGCTGGTGAAAAAGGTCTCTTTGAAATGATGACCGAATACAACATTGACACCTTCAACAAATATGAGTGGAAGGAATTAATGGTCACGGGTCCGCATGAACTGAACGCCTTCAAGAACGTGTATCCCAAATATGGTTTTGAGCGCCCCGTGGTGCATTACACCACTTTCCTTGCGCGTCATCTCGATCAACTCAAGCCGCTGCTCAAACACCCTGTCAACAAGAAGATCACCTATCACGACCCCTGTTATCTGGGACGTCACAACGGCGAATATGAAGCGCCGCGCAAATTACTCGAAGCCATCCCTGGCGTGGAACTAGTCGAGATGGGACGCAACCGCGAAAACGGATATTGCTGCGGCGGCGGCGGTGGCGGCATGTGGACAGACTCGTTCAGTAAACAACACACTACCATGCGCCTCTCTGAAAAACGCGCGATGGAAGCCGCATCCACGGGCGCGGATGTGCTGGCGGTGGCTTGCCCCTTCGAAGTCTCGCGCTTCGCAGACGCGGTCAAGTCCACGGGCAATGAGCATGTGGATGTGCTTGATATTTTGGAGTTGTTGGATAGATCAATGCGTGGAGAATGACTAAATCGTCGAAGGTCAAAAGTCAAAGGTCAAGTGACTTTCGACTTTTGACCTTCGACCTTAAACTTGACACCTGAAACTGAAACACAGGAGAACTTTTTTTCATGAACATCGTAGTCGCAATAAAACACATCCCCAGCATCGCGGATGATCTGCCTGTCAAAGGCAACAACGTGGATTTTGACTCGGTGGACTTCGTGCTCAACGAATTTGATGAGCAGTCCATTGAGCAGGCTGTGCTGGTGAAGGAAGCCGTCGGCGGGACGGTGACCGTTGTCGGCGTGGATATGATTGGGGAGTTGGACGCGGTTCTTCATCTTGCGTTGGCGAAGGGCGCGGACAAGGCTGTCAAAATTACAGGCGATGATCCAGCCGCAGATTCACATCAGCAAGCCAAATGGCTGGCGGAAGCGATCAAGGGCATGTCGGCAGATATTGTCTTCGCGGGCGTGCAGGCGTCGAATGATCTCGATGGTCAGATCGGACCGATGATCGCGGCGCATCTCGATATGCCGTATATCGGCGGCGTCAGTTCGGTGGAAGTCGCGGGTGATTCTGCAATGGTCAATAAGGAATTCGCGGGCGGCGTGGGCGCAAAATATTCGGTCAGTTTGCCGATGGTGGTGGGCGTGCAAGCCGCGTCCAAACCTCCGCGCTATGCACCGATCAGCAAAGTGAGACAAGTCGCGCAGACGGCAACGATCGAGAAGATCGCTCCATCTGGTGAAGCGGGCGCGGGATTAACTTTCAAGAAGATGGCTCCGCCTGTTGTAACGGGTCACGCGGAAATGTTCACGGGTTCGTCGAAGGAAGTTGCGGCGAAGATCGTGGAGTTGTTGAAGAGCAAGGGACTGGCGTAATTCGTCATTGCGAGGGCGCACTTGCACTTTGCCCGAAGCAATCTCCTAGCCAATTGGAGATTGCTTCGTCGGGAAGAGCACCCTCCTCGCAATGACGGAAACTAAGGAGAAAACATGAGCAATGATATTTTTGTGATCACCGAACACATGGATGAAAAATTTTCCGATGTGTCGTTTGAAATGGTTGGAAAAGCCAAGGAGTTGGCATCCGCTTTGGGCGGGCAGGCAGTTGCGGTGGCGTTGGGAAGCGGACTTTCGGCAAATGGTTTCGCGTCCGATTCAACGATCTATGTGGATGGCGCGAATCTCGCGCAGTTCAATCCCGAAGCGTATGGAAAAGTGATCGAAGCATTGGTCAAGGAAAAATCTCCGCGGCTGGTGATGTTCGGTTGGACAGCGACTGGCATGGATCTAGCCGCGTGGCTTTCAGCGCGACTTGGCAAGCCGTGCGCTGCGTATGTGAAAAATATCGGTGCGGATTTGACGATGACATGCCAAATCTATGGCGGAAAAATGAGCGCGGATGTTTCGCCCGATGGCGACATGGCAATCGCGGCTGTGTTGGCTGGTTCGTTCCCTGTGGAAGCGGGTCAAGGCTCGACTGCTGCAACGCAAATTGAATCACCTGTTGCACTGGATGGATTGAAAATAAAATTTGTGGAAGCGATTAAACCTGCCGCGGGTGATGTGGATATTACCGCGCAGACAAAACTCGTTTCGATCGGACGCGGGATTGGCAGCAAAGATAATGTGGAACTGGCTGAAGAGTTGGCGAAAAAACTTGGCGCAACCGTTTCTTCTTCACGCCCTGTGGTGGACGCGGGTTGGATGCCGCGCACACGTCAAGTTGGCAAGTCGGGGCTCAAGGTCAAGCCGAAGTTGTATCTCATGCTCGGTATCTCTGGCGCGCCTGAACATCTCGAAGGCATGAAGGGCGCGGAGTTGATCATCGCAATTAATACTGATAAGAAAGCGCCGATCTTCAACGTGGCGCATTATGGCTCAACGGCTGATCTGTTTGAAGTGGCTGAGGCAATGCTGGAATTACTTTAAATCCTTAAACACAAAGGACACAAAGAGCACGAAGGTTTAAAACCTTAATGCATTCCCACTTTGTGTCCTTCGTGTCCTTCGTGTTTAAATCTTTGGGAGGGCGCTTTGCTCACTACAATTGAACGAATTGCGTTTATTGTGCTGGCACTAACATCGGCGGGGTTTGCAATTCATGGAATAAAAACAATTGTCGACTCGGTGCGCAAGGGACGATCCGCGCCTGAGTTGAAAAATATTCCCGCGAGTCTTATCAAAGCGGGAATTATGGTTCTGTTCCAGCAGACCATTTTCAAGGCGCGCAAAATTCTAAGCACTATTCATCTTGGATTGTTCTTTGGGTTGATCACATACGCCTTTGTGAATCTCGTTGATATTCTCGAAGGCTTCATCCCTGGCTTTGATCTGGTCTATGGCGGAAAGCATCTCACCTTTCCATTTTTGCCTTCAGGCATAATCAACGCTTTCAATCTTATCGCCGATGTAATGAGCGGCGCGCTTCTGTTTAGTATCACCGTTTTTCTTGTGCGCCGTTTCATTGTTAAAGATAAACGTCTCACCTATCGCGAAAATGTTTTGCTGAATCCAAAAGTCAAGGCGGGCGGACAGAATAAAGATTCGCTCGTCGTTGGCGTATTTGTGATTTTACATGTCGCCGCTCGTTTGCTCGGTCAGGCATTTCGGCTTACCGATGGCGCGGATCCATTTATGCCGATCGCGAGTTTTCTCAACGGCATTTTTGGCGCGTCGCAAACGGGCGTGCATGTCGCATGGTGGATCAGCCTGTGTTGGGTGCTTTATATTCTGCCCTACATCACGCGCAGTAAGCACACGCATTTCACCGTTGGTCCCATCAATCTTGGGCTCGCGAAGCAAAATCCACGCGGACAACTTGACCCCGCTGTTCCTGCTGGCGAAAAAATCGACCCTGGCGCAAAATTCATCCACGATCTTTCGTGGAAGCGCGTTTTGGATTCCTATGCCTGCGTGCAATGCAATCGCTGTCAGGATGTCTGCCCCGCGAATTTCGCAGAAGGCGCGTCGCTCTCGCCTTCTGCATTGGAGGTTAACAAGCGTTACCTGATCAAGGAAGCGACCTTCGGTTCACACCCCGAACGATTATTGCTCCCGCTTACTGAGACAGTGATCTCCCCCGAAGCGGTTTGGGCTTGCACAACATGTCACGCCTGTGTCAGTGTGTGCCCCGTTGGCAATGAGCCCATGGCGGACATCATTGATATTCGCCGACGCATGATCGTTGACGGCGCGGAGTTGGACAGCGGCGTGCAAAACGCTCTGCAATCTCTCGCCACGAATGGCAACTGGATGAGCAAAGGCAAACGTTTGCGCGGACGCTGGGCGAAGGAGATGGAAATCCCTGTCAAGAATGCGACTGAAGAGCCCGTGGAAAATCTTTGGTTCGTGGGCGATACGGCTTCATTTGATGAGCGTGTTGTTCCAAATACAAAGATGGTCGCGCGGATATTCCAGCAAGCGGGTTTTGATTTCGGGATTATGTATCAGAACGAATCCAATGCAGGCAATGATGTGCGCCGCGTAGGTGAAGAAGGTTTGTTCGAGCAGTTGGTTGAGCAAAATATAGCGGCGATGGGCAAGGCGCAGTTCAAGCAGATCGTGACCACAGACCCGCATTCGTTCAACACCTTGAAGAATGAGTATCCGCAGTTTGGCGGAAAATTTGACGTGAAGCATTACACGTCGGTATTGGTCAAGTTGTTTGAAGAAGGCAAGTTGACTGTAAAGAATCCGCTTTCGGGCTATAAAGTCACATTCCACGACCCATGCTATCTCGGACGTTACAACGGCGGATTTACTGCTCCGCGTAAATTATTGGAATTGATGGGCGTTGAATTCAACGAAATGCCGCGCAACTGTGAGAATTCATTCTGCTGCGGCGCGGGCGGCGGTCAGATTTGGATGGGCAAAGTTGCACCTGGTGAACGACCTGCGGAAAATCGTATCAAAGAAGCGTTGACTACGTTTGAGAAGAATCCGAGTGACAAGAAACAATTGTTTATTGTCACCTGCCCCAAGGATATGATCATGTATTCGGACGCGGTCAAGACGACGGGCAACGAAGGCAAGATCGAAGTCCGCGATTTGATCCAATTGATCGCGGAAGCGGTGGGACTCGAGGCGCCGATCATATCCCTCGAAACAGAAGCAGTTGCGAGTTAAGAAAGAAGCGCGATGTTTAAATGTCCATATTGTGAATTTAGCGGTAAACGTTCGGAAGTCCATAATCATCTGGTTGAAAATCATGGTGATACTTTAGGCGTGCGCGTGGATGAGTTTACGGGTCATACGTTTTTCATTGTGACTTGCCCAGTGTGTAAAGATAGTTACGAGCAGGTGACGAAGAAAGCAAGGAACGATCCAAATTTTGTAAGAGAATACGAACATGAAATTCATTTGGTCGTCTTTGACATGTTGTTGTATCACATGCAAGGCGAACACCAACTAGGCGAGAATAATACGGTGGTCGAGTAGACACGAGCGATAGCGAGTGTCGTATCGAGACCACCAGTAATATGAAGTGCTCTTGTCACATGTTGGTTTCGATACGCCGCGAAGAACAAAAACGCGGCTACTCAACCAACGGAAAAATTATAGGAGAATAAAATGGCAACAGTTCGTGGATGTAACATTCTTGAAGACCGCTACTATTGGGTTGAAAAACATGCGTGGGCGCGACTCGAAGCGGATGGCACAGTGACGATCGGCATCACCGACGTGGCGCAGAACATGGCGAAGGGCATTGTGAACGCGACACCGAAAGATACGGGACGCACCGTGCAGAAGGGTAAGAGCGCTGGAACTTTGGAAAGTGGAAAGTGGGTGGGACCTGTGACATCGCCAGTGACGGGTGAGATCGTGGAAGTGAATGAGAAAGTGAAGGCAACGCCATCGTTAATCAACTCTGACCCGTATGGCGATGGCTGGTTCGTGCGCGTCAAGCCGACTGATTGGGCTGGCGAAAGCGCGTCACTGCTGACAGGTGATGCAGCGGTGGCGGCGTATCAGAAATTTATGGAAGAGCAGAATATAAGTTTTGAGTAAAGAAGAGAGTAGATAAGTAGAGAACAGTGACGGAAGAAGACGATTACTCTCTGTTCTCTACTCTCTAATAACTTCCCATGATCTTCCACGCCTGTGACATCCCCGAAGACTTATATTACGACATTGAGCGTGATGTATGGATTCGCTTTGATGGCGATGTCGCAACTCTTGGCATGACCGATGTGGCGCAGACGCGCTGCGGAAAATTCGCGGCAATCAGTTTTCGCGACGTTGGCAAGAATATCGCACAAGGCAAAACATTGACAACCATTGAAAGCGCCAAATGGGTCGGTCCTTTCCCTGCTCCGTTTTCATGTGAGATCATAGAAACGAATGAAGCGGGTTTTGGAAAAGACATTTTGCTGGCAAATAAAGATCCATATGGAGTTGGCTGGTTGGTGAAAGTGAAGCCAACAAATTTGGAAAATGAGAAAGGCGGTTTATCCACAGGCAATGAAGCAGTTGAAAGATACAAAGAACGGATCAAGAAGTTGAAAATTAACTGCCTAAGATGTATTGACTGACCTGTCTACTTGTATACCTGTCTACTTGTATACCTGTTTACTTTTATACGTTTTACAAACACCACCAAAGGAGAATCAAAATGTCCAAGAAAATTCGTTTGCTCTACATGGAAGGCGTATCCCCGCTCCGCTCGCAGACTGTGTATCACGCAGTCGGGTACGCAATGAAAGCCGATACGCCGAACACCATCATCATGGTTTCGCCGAACGGACCGTATGTATGCATTGGCTATCATCAGGATATCCAAAAGGAAGTTGACCTGGATTACTGCACACAACATAACCTGCCCGTCTATCGCCGAGAAGTGGGCGGCGGTGCGGTATTTTTGGATAACGGTCAATTATTTACGCAGTGGATATTCCACAAGGAAGATTTGCCCGCGTCATTGGAAGAGCGTTTCAAACTTTATATTGATCCGCTTGTGGCGACTTATCAGGAATTGGGTATCAACGCCATCCTCCGCCCGATCAACGACATCCATGTCAACGGGAAAAAGATCGGGGGCACAGGCGCGGCGCAGATGGGTATTGCCGAAATTCTCGTCGGCAGTTTGATGTATACCTTCGACAAGAAAACCATGTCGCAGGTTTTGAAAGTGCCATCGGAGAAAATGCGTGACAAGATTTTCGAATCGCTTGAAGCCTACATGACCACGATGAGCGAACAACTCGGCTCCGCACCAGACCGTGCCATGGTCAAAGACCTGTATATGAAGAAGGTTGCCGAAGCGATGGGCGCTGAAGTTTACGACGGCGAATGGACTGCCGAAGAAGAAGCGATGGCGCAGGAAATTGATGCGCGTTTCACTTCGGATGAATGGCTGTATCAAAAAGGGCAACTGCATCAGCAAGGCGTGAAAATTCATGCGGATGTACACATCGTCGAAGCGGCGTTCAAGGCGCAGGGCGGATTGATCCGCATCATCGCCCGTTTGCGCGAAGGTCGCATTGACGACGTCACCATCTCTGGTGATTTCACGTTGCTTCCCGTATTCGCCTTGGGCGCGCTGGAACAATCCCTGCGCGGAAGCGCCGCTACACCTGAAACGCTCAAATCAAAAATCGAAGAAGCATATTATCGTTTGGGCATTCAATCACCTGGTGTCACGCCCGCCGATTTCACAACTGCGATCATGAACGCGGTCACGCCTCCGCAAGCCGCATAAGGAAAATTTTTCGTGGATATAAAATCCATCTCAGATGAATTTCGCAGAGACATCTTAAATTGGTGCCAATATAATTATGGAGGCAATCTGGTTGCGTTGGCTTTATTTGACCCGACCAGCGTGGAGACTTCATATCCATATAGCGACATCAATGTTTTGATGGTGGTCAACATGGCTCCAGAAAATGCGCGTGATCGTTACGAGGTAGTGACAGAAGAATTAATGCAGACGATCGTATCTAATAAATCGCTGACGTGCCGCGTGCAAACTGTTGGCGAATTAAATATGCTTGTTGAACTTCGTCTTCCACTTTTAGATATCTACTTACACGACGCGGCGATCCTTTACGATCCAAAGAACATTTTAGAAACTGAACGCGCAAATTTAAAATAAATATTTCAGCGACCAGGATTATTGATGACAAATTACGGCTTCCTCATAGATCAAAGCAAATGCATCGGCTGCCACGCCTGCTCCACCGCGTGCAAGTCCGAGAATCAAGTGCCGCTCGGGGTCAACCGCACATGGGTCAAGTATGTTGAAACGGGCGCGTACCCCGATGTGCGCCGCCGCTTTCAGGTGACGCGCTGCAACCATTGCGCCAACCCGCCCTGCGTGCGCATCTGTCCCGTCACCGCCATGTATCAACGCGATGATGGCATCGTTGAGTTTGACCCGAGCATTTGCATCGGATGTAAATCCTGCATGCAAGCCTGCCCCTATGACTCGATTTATCTCGATCCCGAAACCAACACCGCCGCGAAATGCACTTTCTGCGCGCATCGTTTGGATGTGGGACTCGAACCCGCCTGCGTCGTCGTCTGCCCCGAACATGCAATTCTCGCTGGCGACTTGAACGACCCCGCTTCAGAAATAAGCCGAAAGTTGTCCACTGCGCAAGCGACAGTTCGCAAGCCCGAGCAGGGTACGGGACCGAAACTGTTCTACATCAACGGTAACGATTGGTCGCTGCACCCATCCGCTTCGCCCGCAGGTGAAACGTATGTGTGGGCAGATAAAATCACCGAGCAGAATACATCGCCGTATGAATTGCCTGTATTTCCTGCATCAACAAAAACATCCAAGTCGGGTACACCACTGCGCGCTTCCCAGGAGCAGGGACGTCCGCTTAACGGTCCGATTCAAATTGGCGGACGTGTTGCCGAGCAAATGGTGCAGACCGCATACAACGCGCAGCACAAGATCCAATGGCATTGGGAATTGCCATCCTATCTCGTCACAAAAAATATCGCAGGCGGATTATTCATGTTACTGAGTCTCGGCGCGGGACTTGGCGCATTTACTTTCGACTCGCTGACTTTCCTCGCCGCAGGTTTTATCGCAATGATCTTCATGCTGTTGACAGTGATCCTGCTGATCAAAGACCTCTCGCAACCCAAGCGCTTCTTGAATATTTTATTGCGTCCACAATGGAAATCATGGGTCGCACGCGGCGCATATATCCTCGTTAGTTTCACCGCTGTCGCTGGGTTATGGTGGCTGATCGAAGGCGCGGCTTATATGAACTGGCTTTCAAGCGACATCGCATCCTTAATTCGTCCTGTCGCGGCGTGGCTTACATTTCCGCTCGCATTGTTCGCTGTGATCTACACCGCCTTCCTGCTCGGTCAAGCCGAAGGACGCGACATGTGGCAAAGCAACCTGCTTCCATTCCAACTCTTCGCGCAATCCATGATGGTCGCAAGCGGAGTTTTCCTGATCGTGAACGCGTTCGTTTCCTTCCCCACCGATCTACACATGCTTCTCGTTGGACTCTTCCCCGCCAGTATTGCGATCAACTTGCTCTTCACGCTTGCAGGAAGATTCAACTCCTTCGCATCCGATGTTGCCATGCTCGGCTATCGTGAGATGACCCACGGAAAATTCCGCAATCACTATTGGTGGGGTGGCATCACGCTCGGGCATCTCATCCCGCTGGCGTTGATCTTCGCATTCAGCGCCTTTGCCTTGCCCGTGGCTGTAGTATGTGCCGTTGTTGGTTTGTTCTTTTATGAATATGCTTTCGTGATGGCTCCGCAGCATATTCCGAATTCCTGATCGGTTGAAAGGTTACAGGTTGCATGTTCAAAGTTTTCAACCTGTAACCTTTAACTTGAAACCTGAAACCTGGAACCTGAAACCCTATGACAAAAGTCCCTCAAACATCCGCAGGCACTGGCGTTCCGCAATTCGCGGCGTCTGACCGCAAGCCTGTCAAATTAACCGAAGTCGTTCATCCCGATGGACGCATCAGCCAATACCCGCCTCCTGAAGTATGGGATGACTGGGTTGAATGGGATGGCAAAGAATGGCCGAAACGCGTTGCGCGAAAATATACACTCGTGCCAACGGTCTGCTTCAACTGTGAATCCGCGTGCGGACTTCTTGCTTATGTAGATAAAGACACTTACGAGATTCGAAAATTCGAAGGCAATCCCGTCCACCCTGGCAGCCGTGGACGAAACTGCGCGAAAGGTCCTGCCACGCATAATCAAGTCTACGACCCCGAGCGGATTTTATATCCGCTGAAAAGAGTCGGCAAGCGCGGCGAAGGCAAATGGGAACGCATCTCATGGGAGCAAGCCTTATCTGAAATCGCGGAGAAAATGCGCGCCAGCCGGGAGAAACGCCGTGATGGAATTGTCTATCATGTCGGCAGACCTGGCGAAGATGGATACACCAACCGCGTCATTCAAGCCTGGGGAGTGGATGGACATAATAGTCACACCAATATCTGCTCATCTTCTGCACGCGCGGGCTATAACTTCTGGGCGGGACAAGATCGTCCGAGTCCTGATTACGCCAATGCGCGTGTTATCCTTTTGATTTCAAGTCACCTCGAAACGGGACATTATTTTAATCCGCATGCACAGCGCATTATCGAAGCCAAGAGCGATGGCGCGAAACTCATCACCTTTGACCCGCGTCTTTCGAATACCGCCAGCATGAGCGATGTCTGGTTGCCGACATGGCCAGGCAGTGAGAATACGATTCTTCTGGCAATCGCGAATCATTTAATTCAAACCAATAAGTATGACAAAGAATTTGTCCGCAGGTGGACGAATTGGAAAGAGTTTCTTGCGCATGTCAAAGCATCAACGTCCGCTGATTGGGATTCGATTCGCAGCCTGATCCCTGATTCCGAATCCCTGATCACCTACGATATTTTCGATGCCGTCCTTAAGACGCTTTATTCCGAATACACCTTCGAACGCGCCGCACAAGAATCGGATGTGCCGATCGAGCGCATTCAAGAGACCGCAAAATATATTGCAAATTGCGGCGGCAAACTTGCCACACATGTCTGGCGCAGCGCCAGCGTCGGCAACCTCGGCGGATGGCAGGTGGCGCGCTGTATTTTCTTCCTGAATGTGCTCACGGGTAGTGTCGGCACGCCTGGCGGCACATCGCTCACCAACTGGAATAAATTTGTGCCCAAGCCGTTCAAGTCCGCGCCCGCGTTCAATGCGTGGAACGAATTGCATTATCCAAACGAATGGCCGCTCGCGCATTATGAAATGTCGTTTCTGCTGCCGCACATGCTCGAAGAAGGCCGCGGCGATATTGACGTTTATTTCACGCGCGTCTACAACCCGATGTGGGTCAACCCCGACGGCTTTATGTGGCTCAAGGCGCTCAAAGATGAATCAAAAATAAAATGTTATGTCGCGCTGACACCGACGTGGAATGAAACCGCGTGGTTCGCCGATTATGTTTTGCCAACAGGTCATGGCCCCGAGCGTCACGACCTGATGAGTCAGGAAACGCACTCGGGTCAATGGATCGCATTCCGCCAGCCTGTGCGGCGCGTGGCGATGGAACGCGCAGGCATCAAAGTTGATTTCACCTATCAAGCCAACCCTGGCGAGGTTTGGGAAGAAAACGAATTCTGGATTCAACTCTCCGCCCGCTTCGACCCCGATGGCTCACTCGGCATTCGACAATATTTTGAAAGTCCGTACCGCCCGAAAGAGATCATCACCGTTGACGAATATTATCAGTGGATTTTTGAAAACTCCGTGCCAGGTCTGCCTGAAGCGGCTGCGAAAGAAGGATTGACTCCGCTGGCATACATGCGCAAGTATGGTGTGTTTGAATTGAAGAAGGAAAATTTCATACCTTACGAGAAGGTAATTGGTAAATTTGTAAATGGTAATTTAACCGAGAACGATTTACCAGTTACTAATTACGTTCTTGATGAAAGAGACCGCATTCTAAAAGATAACCAAGTCGTTGGCGTAAACATTGACGGTGAAGTAAAAGTTGGGTTCGATACGCCGAGCAAGAAACTCGAATTCTTCAGCGATACACTGTCGCAATGGGGTTGGCCTGAAAAAGAAAATGTTATCCCGTGGGTGTTGAAGAGTCATGTTCATCCCGATGAGATTGACCTCAAAAAAGGCGAGATGATCCTGCTGCCGAATTTCAGATTACCCACTTTGATTCACACGCGTTCAGCAAATGCAAAATGGTTATATGAGATCAGTCACAAGAATCCGATCTGGATGAATCCCGATGATGCCAAACGCATCGGTGTAGACACGGGCGACCTTGCACGCGTGGATACGGAGATCGGATATTTTATTGACAGCGTATGGATCACCGAAGGGATCAAACCTGGTGTGATTGCCATCAGTCATCACTTGGGTCGCTGGCGTTTGCAGGAAGATTCGGGTGTGAGCAAAGGCTCGTCGAATCTTGTGGATTTGAAAGATGACGGCAAAGGCGGATTTCTCCTGCGAGTCATTCACGGCGCGAAGGCGTGGGAATCGAGCGACCCTGATACCGCGCGCATCTGGTGGAGCAATGTGGGCGTGACGCAAAACCTCACGCACGCGGTTCACCCTGACCCTGTCAGCGGAGTGCATTGCTGGCTGCAAAAGGCAAACGTCCGCAAAGCAAATGCGGATGAGAAGGCTGGCGATGTTTTTGTGGATACGAACAAATCCATGGAAAAATATCGTGAGTGGCTAAAACTTGCGCGCCCCGCTGAACAAGTCAGCCCGGATGGCAATCGCCGTCCGTATTGGCTGGCGCGTCCGCTTAAGCCTGTCAAAGAGGCATATAAGTTGAAGAAGTGAATATCAAGTAGGGCGGGTTGGCAACCCGCCCTACAAAAGAAACTTGAAGCACAAGAAATATTCGTTGAAACAAAGTCAACTTGAAGTGAGTCTGAAGCGTCACCCAGTGAAAGAGAATCTAAAATGGCAGTCAAATCTACAACAGCAAAAAAATCTACGAAGGCAAAGAAATCTGAAAAACAGGAAGAAGCCGAAGAACCTGTTTGGACGTATCGCGGGTATCACCTCAAGACCAGCGAGTTCGTCACTGCGATGGTGCATCTCTTTCGCGCGGAAATTCAGCGCGCCAATGTTTGGCGTCAAAGACTCGATACCACCACCAATTGGGCGGTCGTAGCAACAGGGGCAACGCTCTCCATATCGTTCGGTCAACAATCCGTTCATCATGCTGTTATTCTTTTAAATACATTATTAGTAACATGGTTTTTATTCATTGAGGCGCGGCGCTATCGCTATTATGAGTTGTGGAGTTATCGCGTGCGATTAATGGAAACGGATTTCTTTGCCGCAATGCTCGTACCTCCTTTTCACCCATCACCTGATTGGGCGGAAAATTTGGCAGAAAATTTACTTACGCCAAGTTTTCCAATCTCGATGTGGGAAGCATTTGGTCGCCGCTTGCGCCGAAATTACTATTGGATATTTCTCATCCTCGGTATGTCGTGGCTCGCCAAGATATGGCTTTTCCCAATCGCGCCAGTGAATGCGCAAGAGTTTGTTAATCGTGCTGCGGTCGGGCCGATCTCGGGCGAGATCATGATCTTGCTTGGTATCGTTTTTTATGCCTTTCTTACTATTTTCGCAATTGGCACCATCAACATGACGCGCGCCACGGGCGAGGTACTCCCCCGCTTCGGAGATGAATCTGCGCCCGCCGCGCTATCGGAGCAGGGAAAACATCGTGGGTTGCGCGCGCTGCTCGCGCCCCGTCAACGCCGCCGACAGCTACTCGCGCTGATCATCACAGACAAGTCGGATACTGTTTCCAATCGCATACTTACCGACCTTAAGCGCGGCGTTACGGCCATACAAGGTAAGGGGATGTATACAGGTAAGGATCGGACAATTCTGCTGTGCGCATTGACAATAACCGAAGTGCATAATCTCAAAACTGCTGTTGCAAAAGAAGACCCGAAAGCGGTCGTTATCGTTTCGCCTGCACAGGAAATTCTTGGCGCCGGATTTGCGCCATTAGAAGAAAAATAATCAAGGGGTAGCGTTGTTTCAATTGGATGGGGTCGCGCTCACAACGGGCAATATGATCCTCAATGCCATCAGCGTCAACGTGGATGATAATCCGGTTACGCCGGAAAAAATCTGGCGGGCGATCAAGAACCGCTAAGTAAAAAGAGAGCCGCTTGGAAGCGGCTCTCTTTTTACTTATGATTGAACACACAAACTTTAGAAATTCTTATTCAACAATCCTGCAAAATTGGTACAATACAAATCGTTGATAACGACTCGAGCACGTTGAACTGTTATCGGTAATAAGCGATACTGGAGTCTTCCATGAATCTGCATCTCCCCCTACATTCGCGTTTATATTTTTGGGCGCTATTCATTTTGTTTTCGGGGATCCTTGCAGCATGTTCGATTGCGCCTGCTCAAAATAACGCCGCATCCATATTACACATCCGCGTGGTGATGGACAATAATTATCCGCCGTATGCGTTTATGAATGAACAAGGCGAGATGCAAGGCATTCTGGTGGATCAATGGAAATTGTGGGAGGAGCGAACAGGTGTAAAAGTGGAGATTATCGGCTTGCCCTGGGATCAAGCGCTGGGTGGAATGAAGAACGGCGAGTTCGATGTGATTGATACGATCTTCCAAACCAATGAACGCGTAAAGATTTTCGACTTCACAAAACCCTATGCCAACATAGATGTACATATTTTCTTTCCAAGTAATGTTTCTGGAATTGCAAATGTTGAAAGCCTGAAAGGGTTTCGCGTTGCAGTAAAAACCGGCGACGCCAATGCAGACTATCTCATCGAACACGGCGTCACTGATTTGGTTTATTACGACAGTTATGAAGATATTATCAAAGCGGCGGCAAATAAAAAAGAAACCATCTTCGTTATTGATCAACCACCCGCGCTTTATTTTCTTTACAAATACGCGATTCAAGGGCAATTCAATTACTCCGAACGGCTATACGGTGGAGAATTTCACCGCGCTGTAAAAAAAGGAAATACCGCCTTGCTTGAGATCATCAACAGCGGATTCGCAAATATCAGCGCCGTGCAATATCAAGATATCGACGATCGCTGGTTTGGTATAAATCAATATGCCAGTATTACACGCATCATCCCATATCTTGGTATTGGCGTAGCAGCTGCGGCGTTGCTGATCACCATCCTCGCATTCTTCAATTGGGAATTGCAAACGCGTGTAAAAACCCGCACTCAGGAATTGGAAGCAGCATTGGTCAGTTTAAAATCTTCAGAAACGCGTTTCCGTGAAGCGATTGAATTTCTTCCTATCCCGCTCGGCATTGCCGATAACGAAGGTAACATCCGTGAATTTAATCGCAAATTCACGGAACATTATGGATACACCGTCGAAGACATCACCACCCTTTCAAAGTGGATGCGGCGGGCTTATCCCGACCCTGAATACCGCGAATCTGTCATTGCTCAATGGGATGATGACGTTAGAGAAGCCACCCGCAACCAGAGAACATCACCGATGCGCGAATATAAAATGACCGACAAAGATGGAAGCCTGCATGACGTGGAAATTACCATGCGCACCGTCGGTAATTTATGGATCACGTCCTTTATAGAAATCACTGAGCGCAAACGTGCAGAAACCGCTTTACGCGAAGCAGAGACCAAATACCGCGCATTGATCGAAAACGCGCCCGAAGTCATCTACCTTGATAGCGTAGACGAGTTCAGCAGCAATATCTACGTTAGCGCACAGGTCGAGGTTTTGCTCGGTTACACACCCGCCGAAATCTCGCAAAACCCGCGTCTGTGGCATGAGATCGTCCATCCGGAAGATTATCAACGCGCCTTGAATACCATTAGTCACACCTATACCGTTGGCAGTTCCATGGAAGAATACCGCATGACCAAACGAGACGGCAGCGTAATCTGGGTGCGCGACACTTCCATACCGATCCTCGATGAAAATGGCAAGGTCATCTTTATTCAAGGATTCCTGCAAGATATCACCGAGCGCAAAAAAGCGGAGGAAAGATTAAAAGAAAGCGAGGAACGCTATCGCACACTTTTTGAAGATTCGCCCATTGCGCTTTTGGAAGAGGATTTCTCCGCCGTAAAAACCTATATCGATCAACTAAAAGAAAAAGGCGTTGAAGACCTGCGAACTTATTTCGAGGAAAATCCACGCGAAGCCCAGCAATGCGCCGGCATGGTGCGCGTTATTGACGTGAACAAGGCGGTTATAGATTGGTATGAAGTTAATAATAAAGCCGAGCTGCAAGTCAAATTGAATCGCCTAATGAGCGCAGACGGGTACAAAAGTTTTATTGACGAGCTGCTTGCGCTTGTGGAAGGCGGCAACCATTACGAACTCGCCATCTCACGCCGCGACCGTGAGGGCTATCCACTGCATATCATCATCAACGGAACTGTCGTGCCAAATTACGAAGAAACGTGGGAAAGGGTGCTGGTCTCCATCATGGATATCACCAACCTCAAACAAGTGGAGGGGAACCTCGCAAAACAACTTGAACTCCTGCGCGGTTTGCGCGCCATTGACCAAGCCATCATCACCAACTTCGATCTTCCTACGAACCTGAACGTCCTGATAGACGAGATCATCACCCAGCTGCATGTGGATGCAGTTTCGATATCCCTGTTTAAAAATGAAACACTTCAATTCGCCGCTGGGCAGGGTTTTCAAACCGATGCTCAAACTTTCACTGATCGAAACATTGAAAGCCGACTCGCAAAACAAGTCACGCGTGAACGCCATCATATTCACATCCTTAATCTGCAAGAGATGAATTATGCCGCCGCTGCCGGGCGTGCCATTAAAGAAGAAAACTTCATCGCCTATTACGGCGTCCCGCTGATCGCCAACGATGATCTGCTCGGTGTGCTCGAAATTTTTCACCGCTCCATGCTCAACAAAGATCAGGACTGGCTCGCCTTCCTTGACACATTGGCGGGACAGGCAGCGATCACAATCAACAGCGCAACCTTGTTCAACAACCTGCAAACTTCCAATATAAATCTCCAGCTCGCATACGACACCACTCTTGAAGGCTGGTCGCGCGCGTTGGACTTGCGCGATAAAGAGACCGAAGGACATACCCGCCGAGTCACCGAGTTGACCCTTCAACTCGCGCAAGAATTTAATTTCAGCAAAGAAGACCTCGTCCACATCAAGCGCGGCGCGCTGCTGCACGACATCGGCAAAATGGGCATCCCCGATTCGATCCTGCTCAAAGCTGGAAAACTCACAGATGAGGAATGGCTCATCATGCGCAAACATCCAGTTTATGCTTTTGAAATGCTATCGCCCATAAAATATCTTGAACCCGCATTAGCCATTCCGCACTATCACCACGAATGGTGGAACGGCACAGGCTACCCAAGTGGATTAAAAGGCGAGCAAATCCCCCTCATCGCGCGTATCTTCGCCATCGTGGATGTTTGGGACGCGCTTACCTCCGACCGCCCCTATCGCGCTGCGTGGACAAAAGAAAAGGTCAGGGAATATTTACGCGAAGGCGCAGGTAAACAATTCGACCAACGTGTTGTTGATATATTCTTAACCATGTTGGAACATGACACACATTGAGTAATAAAATCCAGGTTAAGGAATGGAGTAAGTACCGTGGAAACTAAACCCACTAAGATCACCCCCATCGCACGCGACAAAGTATTCGAAGCGATGGTAGAACCTGTTGTTATTCTCGATAACCAAAATCTTATTGTAGACATTAACTCGTCCATGCTTGCCTTGCTGGGAAAGGAGGCAAACAGCGTAATTGGAAAACCCGCAAAAGAAATATTCGATAATTTTCCGATCCCGATCAAACAACATACGCAAACATCCTACGCGCGCGCAGAAGCAACATTTGATATTGGCGGAAAAGACGTTCACTATGAGTTGACCGTCTGGCCGCTTTACAATACAAACAAAGAAATGACCGGGCGCATCTTCATCTCCCACGACATCACCGCGCTCAAAGAGTTGGAACACGAGCTGCGCAAACTCAACGCCCAGCTGGAAGACCGTGTCCGCGCGCGTACGCATGAACTGGCTGAAGCGACACATGATCTGGAGGAAGCATACGACACAACCCTCGAAGGCTGGGCGCGTACGCTTGAATTACGCGACAAGGAAACCGAAGGTCATACCCGACGGGTAACAGACATTACCCTGAAAATAGCAATTGCCATGGGCATTACCGGCGACGATCTGGAGCAAATGCGCCGCGGCGCGATATTGCACGACATCGGCAAAATGGGCGTCGCAGATAGTATCCTGCTCAAACCGGGCAAATTGACCAGCGAAGAACGCGCCATCATAGAACAGCATCCCGCGACTGCCTATAAATTACTTTCCCCAATTCCATTTTTGAAAAAGGCGCTGGACATTCCTTATTATCATCACGAAAAATGGGACGGCAGCGGCTACCCACACGGATTAAAGGGCGAAGAAATCCCCCTCGCCGCACGCATCTTCGCCATCGTGGATGTCTGGGATGCGGTCGGATCCGAACGACCCTATAAAGAAGCCTGGCCGCGCGAAAAAATCATTGCTTATTTAATTGAGCAATCAGGCAAGCACTTCGACCCGCGCGTTGCCAACGTCTTTCTGGAAATATTGGAAAAAGGCGAGATATAATCATGGTCACCATGTTGAAAAAACTACGCATCCCATCAAATGTACAGCCCATCGGTTTTCTGCCTGTTTCAAAAACCCTGCCACAGGCTGTAAAAAAAATCGCAGAAGCGCTAAAGCCGGAAAAAATTATCCTCTTCGGCTCGTATGCGTATGGAAATCCCACACCCGATAGCGACGTGGATTTATTGGTAATTATGAAAACAAAGGAAACGCAAAAAGAGCGCTACCTCACAGTCGCACGTTTATTACGTCCACGTGAGTTCCCTGTGGATATTATTGTAAAAACACCCGCAGAGATCAAGCATGCATTGACCGATAAAAGGAATTTTTTTATACAAGAAATAGTCACTAAAGGAAAAGTACTTTATGAAAGAGGATAATGATCTTGAAATATGGATCGATCATGCAGAAGATGACTTCAACGCTGCTGGAAAGTTATTGCGCGGCAAGAAGCCATCCGTTTATGGCGCTTGCTTTCACGCACAGCAATGCGCGGAAAAATATATGAAAGCAATACTGGTGATTCAGGGGAAGCGCTTCCCAATGACGCATGATCTTGTCTTGATAAACAAACTACTATCCCAATCTGAAATTGTTACGGGATTTTCAGAAGACCTTTTGGAAACTCTATCATCCTATGTGATCAGGGCACGTTACTCTGGGGAACGCCCTGAAATGGCAGATGCAAAAGAGGCGTTAGAAATTACAAAAAACATCCGTAAGTTTTCACGCACATTTTTAGGACTTAAATAATGCCCGATCAAATCTATGTTATAGGACACGTCAACCCCGATACCGATTCCATCGCATCCGCAATGGGATACGCCTGGCTGCTGCGCGAGCGCGACGGCGCGAACACGATTGCCGCGCGCGCAGGAGCTCTCAATGCGCAGACCTCATGGGTGTTAAAAACCCTCGGCATTGAGCCGCCCGTTCTGCTGACCGACGCCTCACCGCGCTTCGAATCCGTCACGCGCCGGCTCGACACGATCCGCCCTGAGTCGCAACTCGGCATCGCGTGGACTCTCGCTTCACGCACCGGCGGCATTGCGCCGGTCGTCGGCGAGGATGGCAAACCCTATGGCATCATTACCGGCATGAGTTTGTTCAAATATTTCAGTGAAACACTTGGTCCGCGCCCCGGCGATACGACCGTGCGCGAGATGATGTCTGCACAGTGCAAGGACGCAGCCGATACTACCGTACCTAAATATGTGGCAAATGCGCACATCCGCGACGCACTCAACAAGATCATGCGGGATGAGTTCAACGATTACTGGGTGGTGGACGAACACGGCGCGTACGTCGGCATCGCGAATCAACGCGAGGTGCTGAATCCTCCGCGCTTGAAGATCATCCTCGTGGATCATAATGAACCGCGCCAGGCCATTGCCGCGCTGGAAGAAGCCGAACTGCTTGAGATACTTGATCATCATCGTCTCGGGAATCCATATACGCATCAACCAATCCGCTTTACGGTGGATGTAGTCGGCTCGACCTCCACGCTGGTCTCAGAGATGACCGCTGAAGCAGGACTCTCGATGCCGCCCGCGCTGGCCGGGACTCTGCTAGCGGGGCTTGTAGCCGATACGCTGATCCTTACATCGCCCACCACTACATCGCGCGATAAAGAAGCCGCTGAGCGTTTATCGCGTTGGGCATTCGTTGGCGGAAGCCCGCTTAAAGGTGAAACGATTCAATCCTACGGCAAAGCCGTTTTAAGTGCAGGCGCGGGACTCTCGAACCGTGATCCGAAGGATGTGGTCAGTACAGATATTAAACCATTCGAAGGCGGCGGATTTAAATTTGCTGTTGCACAAGCGGAAGTGACCGACATCATGCAGCTCAGCGAACATATTGAACCGTTACAAACCGCACTGAATGACCTGCGCGACAAACGCGGACTTGACTTCGCGCTGCTGCTCGTCACCGATGTGGTGCGCGGCACGAGCCGCCTGCTGGTCACATCCAATGCGCCCGCCATTTTGGACGACCTCCCATATCCGCCCATGGCGGACGGCACGCGCAACGCGCAAGGCGTAGTCTCAAGAAAGAAACAATTATTGCCTGCGATTTTAGGCTTGCTGGAAAAATAATGAAAAACTCAATTTACCAAGCCTTATCCGAACTGGAAAAGAACAATGAATCCGCCGCGCTATGCACTGTGACCAGCAGCAAAGGCTCAACGCCGCGGCATGTGGGCAGCAAGATGCTCGTCTATCCCGACGGCAAATTTATCGGCACGGTGGGCGGCGGCGACCTTGAGCACCGCGTCCTCGATGAAGCGTGGATAGCGCTCAGCGACGGGCAGCCGAAATTATTACATTACAATATGGCTGATCCTGCGCGCGGCGATGTGGGCGTGTGCGGCGGTCAGGTGGAGGTATTCGTGGAACCCATTCTTCCCGCTCCATTGGTCATTGTGATCGGCGCGGGGCATGTCGGCAAGGCGGTTGTGCATCTCGCAAAGTGGATGGGCTTCCGCGTGGCGGTCAGCGACGACCGCGCCGAGTTCTGCAATCCTGAAACCACACCCGAGGCGGATGTGTATTACCCTATAACGATGGATAAAATTCCGCAGCAGATTAAGATTGACAAGCGCACGGTTTTGATCTTAACCACGAGAGGATCAGCCGTCGACGCGGCCGGACTCGCCCCCCTATTAGATTCGGCTGCCGGATATATCGGCGTCATCGGTTCAAAACGCAGATGGGCGACCACGGTGAAAGCCTTGAAGAAAAAAGGAATCAGCGACGCGAAGATCGCCAAAGTCCGCTCGCCGATGGGATTGGAACTGCAAGCCGAAACACCAGAGGAGATCGCCGTCAGCATTATGTCTGAGGTGTTGATGGTTAAAGATAAGGGGACGGGAAAGGCGATGAAAGGGAATTAGGCAATGATCGGCTTGAAATCCCGAAGGGATGAAACGATTGTAGAACGCGAGTCAAAGCAAGACAAATCCCGAAGGGATGATATGGTTGTGGTTTGGCGCGTGGAAAATATTCGAGAAAACAGAATCGGATTCGTGGTTGGGAAGGGTGCGGATTCGGGAGCAGGAAAATATCGAAGAGAAAATTCTTTCAGCTGGTAGAAAATATTTGTGGATGAAATTCCCCCAAAAAAAGTTCTTGTAACCGCAAGTTCATTCGGCTATAATCAAAATTGTTTATATAAAAAAGGAGATAACCATGGCTAGAATTTTTGACGTCATTGAATATGCAAATGAGATGAATGATGAGATCGTACATCGCTTTCCTGAAGAAGGGATTGGCGATTATCGCATCGGTTCGCAAGTGATCGTGCGCGAAAGCCAGAACGCGGTCTTCTTCCGCGACGGGCAGGCGCTGGATGTCTTTAGGGCGGGACGCCACACCATCGCCACAGCGAATATTCCCAAGTTGATTGATTTTATTGGGAAGGCGTTCAATGACCGCACACCCTTCCCTGCGGAAATTTATTTTGTTTCGATGAAGGAATTTGCGAGCAAGAAATGGGGCACGCCGCAGCCGATCATTGTGCGCAACCCTGGCATGGGGTTGGGCGTGGCGCTGCTACAAGGCTTTGGCACATATTCGTTCCAGGTAAAAGACGCGCAGCAATTTGTGACTCAAATTGTGGGCACGACCGGCACTTATCGGTCATCTGAAATCGAAGAACGTTTGCGCTCGATGCTGCTCTCGAAGTTGCAGGATGTTCTCGGCGAAACCGCCGCGAAAAATTCCGTGCCCGAGATGATCGGCCTCACCGAAGAAATTGGCGCGGCTGTGCGCGTGAAAGCCAGAGATGATTTTGAGGCGATTGGTTTAACGTTGAAGACATTCTATGTCGGCAACTTGAAGCCTTCGGATAAATCGGCTCAGGAGTTGCGCGATATGGGCATGTTAGATATGTCGACTTACACCCAATTACAGGCTGCGGATGCGATGCGCGATGCGGCTCAGAATCAGAGCGGCGGCGCGGGTCTCACGGCTGGAATCGGCGCAGGCATGGGCATCGGCAATTTGATGGGACAAGCCCTGCAAGGCGGCATGCAGAATAATTCTCAGGGCGGCGGCATGGCTGCCGGCGGCTCGGCGAAGATGCCCGACATTATGACCCCAGCGGAAGCGGCTCAATTCATGAAGGTGACCGAAGAGGATATTATGTCTGCGATCACTGACGGAAGTTTGAAGGCAAAGAAGGTCGGCAAGGCGTTCCGCATTAGTAAGGATAACCTTGACGCGTTTATGAATAGTTAGTTGAAGAAAGATGAAAGAGGAGACTTTTCCGAATGGAGAGTCTCCTCTTTTATTTAGTCACTGTACACACCCAAACGTGATTCCCTGAGCGTTAGCGGCACTTGCGCCGTGTGCCACAATGAAGCCCGTTCAAAATACGCCGCTTTCAAAGTACGGCAATTGTCCCACATGAGCAGTTGAAGGCTATCAGAGACTCTTTGGTTGAACACTTGCCACCCTATTCCCCGGAGATCATATAAATATGAAAAACATTAATAGCACTAAAAAAGAATTGACACTAAAACAACGTGAAGAGCTACTCAGAGTACTGAATGCCCGTTTTGAGAAAAACATCAACCGCCATAAAGGTCTTAAATGGGCTAAAGTACAAGCAAAATTGGAATCTAATACTGAAAAACTGTGGTCGCTCAATGAAATGGAGAGAACCGGCGGAGAACCGGATGTTGTTGGTTATGATAAAAAGACGGGCGAATACATTTTTTATGATTGTTCAGCGGAAAGTCCTAAAGACCGCAGAAGTTTTTGTTACGATCGTGAAGCGCTGGAATCAAGGAAAGAATTTAAACCAAAAGATAGCGCCATGGATATGGCAGCTGCCATGGGCATTGAACTTTTAACGGAAGAACAATATCGAGAGTTGCAGAAACTTGGAGATTTCGATACGAAAACATCGAGCTGGGTGATAACACCTGCTGAAATTAGAAAACTCGGCGGCGCTCTCTTTTGTGATCGTCGCTACGACCATGTCTTCGTGTATCACAACGGCGCGGAATCTTACTATGCTGGCAGGGCATTCCGCGGCTCGCTAAGAGTCTAAATTTTGCACAGACAGCGAAGTGGGGCGTTCCATACATTTCAGAAAAGTAACATATCAAAAATGCGCCCGCCAATTAACAGATAGGTCAACTCCAAAGGAGCGCTACGCGAGAGATAATCGCTCCGGAATTTGAAAAGATATTAAAATAGAAAAATGGTTCTGAATGGATAACATTTGGAGCCGTTTTTTTATATCCTGACCTTACCTCTTCCAGATTCTCCACCTCCCCCAAATGGGAAAGGACATCTCATTTAGGGGAGGAAGACCAACACCAATCCCAGCATGGGATTGATTAGGGGGTGGTAAAGCGAGAAAGAGAAAATATTCAAGCCCACATTTCGATAAAGATGAGGACTTGAATACATTCAACATGTTGAAAAAACTTGCGGCGCTTTCGCAACGCCTTGCGTAGCAAGGTGTATTTTTTATCCACCATACCCATGACGGTATGGAACAGAAATGCCAGCAAATTCAAACTGAGCAACCGCGAAGATAGGAATTGCGTTCCGTGTCCGAAATTGTGTTCGAGATGACAGCCTTTGGTTTTTAGAATGTTATTATTTCCCTGGCACTGCCCTGGCGGGCTGTGTCATTTTCGATTTTCCAGCGTGCGCGACCGTCGCGCGCAATGGCTTCGACGCTCGTTTCCAGGCGGGCGTAGTATTCGCTGTGTGTGCGCAGCCAACGTTTGCCGGCTTCAATTTCACAATCCTGCTTTTCGTGTCCGTCTTGAGGCACGATAAATTCCGGCTCCAATGAAATCATATGTTCATTATCGGCTTGCACAATCACCGGGGTGATGACGCTGTGATAGTAATTGGTTTTTCCATTGGTCAATTCGCGATGACTACAATTCGGGCAACGGATCTTCTGTGAGGAAAAATACTCTGTCCCATCCAGCGCTACCAACAAACTCCGCGCATGTGACCGGAATGGTTCCAGTAGTTTGACCGCTTCCAGCCGTTCAAAGACCAAC
>VFKN01000101.1 GCA_009885525.1 Anaerolineaceae bacterium
TCTCTGTGATAATCGTAGAGGTTCTCACTTGCACCGCGCTGCGGATGCAGTGCAGGTGTCGCACCGCTCACATCGTCCCGATGTTCTTTCGGGAGAACGACATTGCGTAAGGTGACTAATTAACTCACCTCATGCAGGACTCAATCCCGAAGGCGATGTGTTGAGCCTGTCGAAATAGGTGTCATATTTTTGTGAGGCAAACCATGTCATCCCTTCGGGATTTGAACATCTTCGTGCGACTTTCTATAATCGTTTCATCCCTTCGGGATTGTAAACTGCGTAAGGTGAGTTATTTAAGAACTTAGAAGTTAAATGCTTGTTTTCCCTGGCACCGCCCGCCAGGGCAGGTGTTATACAAGGACTTTTAAACACAAAGGACACAAAGGTCTTCCTTCGTGTCCTTTGTGTCCTTCGTGTTAAAGCCTTTTTGGTTTCGGCTTGTCCAAGTTAGGGGCTTGCCCCAAAATCGTAGTACACGCCGGTGATATTTTCCACGTAGGGTATTCCTCTATCACAGGATGCGCTTTTGAGGTTGGCCGCGATCGCATCCCAACTTAAATTGCCGGTTGAATTCGCCTCGCCGGATTGATAACTTCTATTGATGCCGTCATAGACGCATAAAGGTCCCATGTTGTAATTGAGCAAGGTCAGTTTCCAGATGGTGGCGTAATCAACCACATCGCCTGGATTTTTTCTTGTGGCGTTGTAAACGATCTGGGAGGTTTGTCTGCAATAGGCTAACAAAGTCTCGGCAATATAAAGTATGCTTTGTTCAGCCTTCGGGATGTTTATTTTAAGCGGGCAGGTTGTACAGGATGCATCCATCGCCGCTATTAACTGGCTGGCCATCATGTTGTTGGTGATCACAGGCTGCGGCGATAACTGCGCGTACATATCCCCGGCTAATGCGCGGCTCCAGGTAATGGCATTACTGGCGCCCAGATACGTTAAGTGTCCCAGCCCAAAGTGATACGGTCCCATTTGCGTGGGCCAGAACTGACTTTCATAACGAATTAACTGCTTTACCATCAAGGGCGGCACGCCAAGTCCTTTGCCGGCCGCAAGGATCTCGTCGTCATATACATTTTGAAGATAAAGTGACTTCTCGCGGGTTTTATCGAGCCCGCAGGCGTTGGCATATCCATTTGACCAGAGGCCATTGAGCGGGCAATCAGAGGCGTCTACAACCCCCGCTGTAATGAGCTGCCCTGAAAGGTAACCATAATATTCATTTGTGGCAAGCTCTTGGGGGTCGTTGGGCATGTAAAGCCAATGCAACTCCTCGTCCGGGATATTACTCCGATCCAGGCAGATGGGCACAATCACCAGGTCAACATTTTTTTTCTGCGCGGTTAAGATGCCTCCAGTAAATTTCTGGTTAAAGTCCAATGATATTAAAGAGAATAAAAACATGCCCAAAAAACCCAGCATCCAGAAATATGTTCTCATTATTACAGTCTGCTCCCGATATGCGATGAAATCATGATTGTTTACCCTGGATCTGCTTCGCGGCAACTTTTAAAAATGTCACGCTAAGGCGTTTTCCCGCCTGTGCCGATCCCAAACCAGCACCCCGCGTTACGGGGGAACTAACTGATTCATTGCAACAACATTTTATATTGATAATTAAAGCCTTAGTTCCCTTGTAGTGCAACATAAATAACATTATAATACTTATTATCGCATATCATATAAAATAAACATGTTTATATCATAATAAAAAACATGTAATTGAATTACTTCGCTGGTTGCCAGTAATGGAGGAGGTGACTTTGATACGTAAACTCAAAAAGATTGACGGGCAAGGCTTGGTGGAATTCGCATTAGCGCTTCCTATCTTGTTGCTTCTTGTCATAGGGACGCTTGATCTGGGAGCGGCATTTTTTATGAAGGTGGAATTGGAAAATTCAGCACGCGAAGGCGCATACTACATGGTCTATAACACGACTGATGGCAAAGCCAATTCGTTTGCGCTGGCAAAAGCGGCAGTCCGAATTGAAGGAGAAAACGCAGGTATTACGATTCCACTAAATGATATTACGGTTACGTGCCTTGTGGGAGCTACGGTAAACAACACCTGCCCAAGCGGATCCACCGTGCTGGTTACAGTTCGCCACAATATGACATTCGCACTCGATATTTTTTCCAGCGGCCCGCTGACATTAACCAACGATGCGAGGATGTTAATACCATGAAAAAAACGGGTCGGATTTCGGGACAATCCCTGATTGAGTTTGCACTTGTCATTCCTTTAATTCTGTTATTGGTGATTGCCTTCATCGACCTCGGCAGGATCATTTATTTTCATTCCGCGCTAAGCAATGCGGTCAGGGAAGGCAGCCGTTATGCAAGTATCAATCAATTTACCAGCAGCGCACTGAGAGAGACCGGCATCCAGCAAAAAGTGATCGACTACGCCATAGCGCTCCCGCTTACCCCCGCCAACATTACCGTCTATTGCGAGCGGAATCTGGCGCTGCTGGTAAAAGATCAAGCTGCTCCGTGTACTACCTATGTGACCGTTTCAGCAAACATGCAGATCGCGCCGATGACTCCTTTTTTGGCGCGCATCCTTGGGGGCGGCAACACCTTCAATATCACTGCGGAATCGACCATGCAGATGACGCCTTTAGGAGCTAACTAGGAGATTCTCATGATTAAGAAAACAAGTGAACGTGGACAAAGTATCGTGATTATTGCGGTCATGTTCCTGGGGCTGATCGCCATGGCCGCCCTGATCATTGACGGGGGCAGTCTGTATCTCAACCGCCGAAATGCCCAGACCGCTGCGGATTCAGCCGCCCTGGCAGGCGCGCGTGAACTGTGTGTCAAAAGCGGCAGCGACGGCGCTGTCCAAACTATTGTCACTAAATATGTAACCGCAAACGGCGCTGTTGAAGTAGACCCGCCTACAATTAGCCGTGTGAAAGATAATGTAACCGGTAGTATCGGTAGCGTCGGTGTCCGTACCACGGTTGCGACAGCTTCTTTTTTCGCGCGTATGCTCGGTTATCAAAATAACACAGTCGTCGCCGAAGCCTCAGCGGGTTGCTTCATCCCAGCTGCGGCCAAGAACTTGCTCCCAATTTCCTGGGCATGCCAGCCGCCCGTGGGTGGTTCACTAGGAAATTGCTCCATCCATTCCATTCCAGGGAGATTATTCACTGAGCAACTCTACCCCACGTATGAGAATCAAATTGGCGAAAACAATAACCCGAATGATGTATTGTTCGACGAAGGCGATGGCGTAAACTCCGGGACCTACGTTGATGACGTTGATGGCATCAATGGCGACGGGAAAATGGCTTACCTTATAATGGATAGCAGCGGACCCACAACTGCCGCATGCCTGCCACCAATTGGATCTGGAACAATCGTGTGTGACTTTAACGGCGACGGTATTGAGGATTTGTCAGGCGGCGGCGATCGCGGCTGGCTTGCGTTGGACGGAACGGGCGCAAGGAGCCTTACCGATCTTATACTTGGCGGGTATACCAGTCCAGTTAGCGTACCACAATGGTTCCCCAGGCAGCCAGGTGCTGCCGCCAGCGTGTTTCTTAATGCAAAAGGTAATCTTGAAGGCAAAGTGGTGATGGCGCCAGTCTACAATGCCTATTGTTTAAACACAACCGCTGCCACACTTCGCGCAGACTGCAACGATGATCCAGCCGATCTGATCGCTGCCGGCTCGGGTAGCGCCACCTACTACAGGGTTGTCAGTTTTGCTCCGTTCGTTGTGACCTGCATCTCATCAAAGCCAGCTGAAAAGTGTCCGGCAAAAACTTATGCGGGACTAACAACTGGACCATTACGGGCGATCTTGACAATTGAGGGCTATTTCGTCAGCGGGTATAGTACAGGCACAGGTATTGACCCTGGCGGATTTGACTTGGGAGTTTACGTCATCTCATTATCGAAATAAATAAAACAGCAAAATAGTTATATAATTTATTTGCATCAAAGAACTAAGGAGGCATGCTTTGAATTCACGAGTACGAACCGGATTATTGATCGCTGTCGCGGGTTTTATTTTGATTGCCGTGGGAATATTTCTGGCAATCCGTTTTCTCAACATTGATTTCGGCGCGAGCACAACCCCCCCACCAACACCCGTCGCAGAGGCAAAGACCCTGGTCGCCTTCGCCGTTAATGACCTACCAGAGGGAACCGTATTGACCGAACAGGATGTAACGCTCACCGAAATTCCCGTGCAGTTTGCGATCACTGACGCGATTACAGACCTCGATAATGTAATCGGCCGGATGTCGAAAACAGACCTGGTCAGCGGAGAGATGATCCTCGGGCACAACTTGGCAGACCCAACCGGCGCAGCATTTGACATTGCCTATGTTTTGGATGAAAAACATGTGCTCATGGCGCTGCCCGCCACCGACCTGATGAGCCGCGAATCCATCGTCAAGCGCGGGGACATCGTGGATATTCTGGTTTCAATTCAGGAAGTGATCGAGCCGGTTGCCGCAGACGAACCACAGCCTCCAGCACAGCAGGTGACCTTTGCCGCCTATCAAAAAATGGGAGTCACCGCCATCGTAATTGATCTCGTGCAAAATAACACGGCAACTGCGGCTGACACCACCATTCAGGGAAATGCGAATCAACAACAACGGAATCAGATCATCGTGCAGGCCTATCTGATCGCGTTAAATCCCCAGGACGCGCTTGTGCTTAAATACCTAAAAGACATTGGCGCTATTTTTGAATTCGTAATCCGCGCCCCAACCTCCAGCGGTCAATTTGAACTTACACCGGTCACATCGCAATTCATCAAGGAATTTTACGGTTTAGAGCTGTTGCCGTAAACCACGATCTAAAAGGATAACCGATCACTATGCCGAACTCACAAGATCCGATCCGCGTGCTCACCATTTCGTCCAACGAATTAATGTTGGAACTTA
Organism: Anaerolineaceae bacterium; assembly: GCA_009885525.1. Lineage (GTDB taxonomy): Bacteria > Chloroflexota > Anaerolineae > Anaerolineales > Villigracilaceae > Villigracilis. The sequence continues at coordinate 4,917 of VFKN01000101.1, forward strand.
TCAAAACCGCCCTCGAAAGAGAAGCCAGTTACTTGTACATCACTCATCAGGAGATGGGTGATGACTTAATGGAAGACATTGACAAATTGAAGCCAAACTGCATCCTGTTGGATTATCTCAGCACGGTTGCAAAACCAATCGACCTGATCGACAGTATTTCAATACAATTCCCCGAAATAACAATTGTCACCATCCTGCCGGAAGATAGGATTGCGGAAGCAAATCGCGTCATTTTGGCGGGCGCGCGCGCTTTTATCGTTCAACCTTTTAATCAGAATGAATTACTGGGCACTCTCGGGCACATTAAAGACCTATACCAACGCAGCCGCCAGGCAAAAGTCACCGAGACCGTTGTAGACCCTTCCCTGGCCACCCGCGGAACCTTTGTGGTTTTCAGCCCCAAGGGCGGGGTAGGATGTTCCACCGTCTCGATCAACCTGGCGCTTGCTTTGAAAGAAGAGCTGCACCAGGAAGTATTACTGATGGATGGAAAGTTGCTCTTCGGCGATCTGGATATCATGCTCAATTTGAAAACCCAGAACTCCATTTCCGATCTCATCCCGCATCTCGGCTCTCTGGATGAAAGCCTGATCCGCGACGTGATCACAGAACATTCATCGGGATTGAAAATCCTGCCTGCGCCAATCAACCCGATCTCAGCCCAGGGTATTCATCCGGAGGAGCTTCACCGCATCTTGATGAGTACGCAAAGTCTTTACCCCAATATCATCATCGACAGCGGAAATTTCCTAAACGAGAACGCCGTCACATTGATGGATGCAAGCTACAGGGTCATACTGGTGATCAGCCCGGATATTGCCAGCCTGCGCAACGCAAGCCGCTTTTTCGATATCTGCCGCACCACCCTGTTATTCCCCAAGGAAAAAATACTGGTGGTCATTAACCAGCACGATCAACGCGACGGAATAAGCACCGCGGATATAGAACGTTCGCTGCAAGTGAAGGTATTCGCCACCCTGCCGTGGGATCCGCAGGTCTCGCTGCAAAGTATTAACCGCGGCGTCCCGGTGATCATGCAGTCGCAAAAACTTCCGCTGCGAAAGGCATTCGAGTTCATGGCGAAAAACCTTGCCGCAATCATAGAATACGATAAAACAGGCAATGCTGCACCCTCCAGACTAAAGAAAGCGCTGCCTGATGTGCTCTCCAAATCCTCACGGCTGGGCTAATCTTGAACCGCTAAGCAGGACAACATATGCCACTTGTAATATTTGCAATATTATCTGGAATAATCATATTGGCGGTCGGTTCCTATATTGCCTTTCAAGGGAACGGCGAGGTAAACGAGCGCATCAGCCAGTTCATCGAAGTAACGCCTTCGTCTTCAACTTCGCCAACTGTACCCTCTTCGAGCCTATCCTTATCAGAAGATGAGGAGAATACCCTTTTAAGCCGTTTTCGCCATCAATTTAATCTGCTTTTTGCCGGACTAAACTCCGAGGAAATGCAGCGAAAATTGGTCGCTGCGAACTGGCCGATCACAGTCAGCGAATTTTTGTTTATCCGGTTCGGGGCAACCATACTCGCATTTATATTCGGTCTGATAATTCTTGGAAGCATATTCCCGGGTGTCGGTCTGGGGGCGCTTGCATATTCAATTCCAGGGTTCCTCCTTTTTCGCGGCATTCAGGCGCGCCAAAAACTTTTTCAAAGTCAATTGATCGATTCGCTGACCCTGATCCGCGGCGCGGTCGAGGCGGGTTTTTCCTTCGAACAATCCTTGAACGTGGTCATTCAGGAAATGGGCTCCCCGACTTCGGAAGAGTTCCGCCAGGTTCGCAGAGAAGTAGGGCTGGGCCTGCCGCTTAGCCGGGCTTTCAGCAACATGGCAAGCCGCATGGAAAGCGACGACTTTTACCTTGTAGTTACAGTGGTCAACATTAATATGCAGATAGGCGGCAGCCTGAGCACCATTCTGAATGTGGTCATAGATACGATCCGGCAAAGAGTCTTTCTATTCAGCGAGCTGCGTTCCCTGACTGCGTATGCAAACTTTGCGGGTTATTTACTCAGTTTATTGCCGGTTGTAACCATTGCCGCTCTTTCAATCTTAAGCCCGCTGTATTGGGAACAATTGCTTCGACCCGGAATTACACGATACATCCTTATTTATGCCGCCTGCAGCGTGGTGGTAGGGAACGTCTTAATGCGCAGAATATCCAAGATCCAAGTTTAAAAGGGAGTACAACCGTGAATTTCACCATCATCGTTTTAGCACTTACACTTTTTTTTGTACTGCTGGGCCTGGGTATTATTGTCGTCGGGTTGAAATTTCTTGATACCGGCGAGACACAGCGCCGGATCGAGACCTTCGTCCTCGAACCGCGGGATGCGTCACTACCGCGTGGCTTGGCTGATCCTCAAGACCGCGAATTATCGGGCTCATTCCTCCAGCGAACCGTTATATCCGGGCTAAACACCGTCATTTCCTTCCTGGGCCGCTATACGCCCCAACAGACGATCCAGGAGACCCAACGCCGCCTTGTCATTGCCGGGAATCCTTACAACCTGCGAGTTCCACAATATTATGGCTTTCGGATATTATTTTTTATTGTAGGTGCGCTGATCTCTTTATCAATCTTTCAAAGCAATGCCTCACTAAAATATCTGCTGGTTTCTCTTGTACTGCTGCTCGTTTTTCTGGCAGCGCCGGGCGCATGGCTAAGAACAATGATGAAAAGGCGCCAGGACATGGTACGAAAAGGGCTGCCCGATGCATTGGATATGCTTTCAGTATGTGTTTCGGCTGGTTTAAGTTTTGATCAGGCATTATTGCGGGTTGGGCAAACCTTCAAAACGCCAATTGGCCTGGAATTTGCCCGCGTTGTTTCTGAGATCGAAGTTGGCGTTTCGCGCCGGCAGGCCCTGCGGAACCTGCAAGCCCGCGTGGATATAACAGAGCTGTCGAGTTTTGTGGCCGTCATCCTGCAATCAGAAGCGCTGGGCATGAGCATCGCAGACGTGCTTCATACGCAGGCGGAACAAATGCGCGTCTACCGGCAGTACATGGCGAAAGAACTCGCCCAGCTGCTACCGGCCAAAATGATGATCCCGCTGGTATTATTCATCTTCCCGGCGTTGTGGGCTGTCATTCTAGGCCCCACCCTGCCCATGATCATGGACATTCTAAAATAAACTTGCTTTACCGTACATTTCCCTCGTAAAAAACCCTAAAGGTCTTTCTCGTAATCGAGAATTTATGAAGGGAGCACAGACCTTTAGGGTTTGGGTGTACGATAGAGAAAAATAAACAAGGATTGCCTTAACTTTTTCCGGGCGATAGATGGCTGGTAAAAATAGAAATGAACAAAACAGAATTCGATTCAAAACAGGAAGAATATCCAGAATACGAAACTGCTTCGGAAGCAGAGGCGTTTAACTCTTTTAATCCCGAGGAACTTCGTCTCAAATTTCAAGAGATCAACGAACAAAAACAATCTAAAGAAAGCATCAAACAACGCCGCAAACTGATTTTACGCGGCCTGATGCTTATCATATTGGGTCTGGTCATAGTTCTACTTATTATGTGGGCCGGCAATGTTGCTGAGACAAATAAAGCGGAGCAGGAAACCGCGCTTACTGCCGCATCCCTTGCCGCCAAACTCCAGAACGCCGACAGCTTTATGAGCGCGGATAGACCCGAAGACGCATTGCGCCTGTATACCGAAATCCAACAGACGGACCCATCCTACAAAGATATCGGTAAAAAAATCCAATCGGCCAAACAGGCCATGGCGGTCACGGATTTATATGAACAGGGTGTCCAGTCCTTTAAGGATGGTAAAAACGACCAGGCATTGGAAATTTTAGCGGGGATCGAGAAACTGCACCCGAACTACAAAGATACCGCGCAGATGATCCAAAAAATTGAACAGGAAAAGCAGATCGCCTCCCTGGTTAAAGAGATTGACAATTTGTATTCACGTAAAGACTGGGAAGGGGTCATTCGCAACTATGAGGCCATCCTGGCCATTGACCCGTTTATTGAAATACCCGATCTGAAAAATGTGCTATTCATCAGTTATCGAAATTTGATCCTTGCTTTTGCCGAGCGCAGTGATCTAACCATGAAAGAAATTGAAGTCTCTGAAAGATATTATCGTAATGCCCTGGCTTTATTTCCACAGAGCAAGGAGTATGTCAAGGAACGCGAGGAATTGCAAAAAATCGCCGTCGAACGGCTGGCAAACAAGTATTATTTGAACGCGATCAACCTGCTTGAAAGTTCCAATTATTCCGTCAAAGGGCTGCGCGAATCAATTCGTATTCTGACGAAGGCAAATAATATCGGCTCCAATTCCCCGGCCATTAAAGCGGAAGTTGAAAAAGCCCAATTATTCCTTGATTCCTACGATGGTCTTTTGCAACTAAAATGGGATGATGCCATTAAAGGTCTTGAAACGCTGCGCCGAAAGGAAGATGGCTACGCCGGCGGCAGGGTGAAATACTTCCTCTACGAAGCCTATATCGCGCGTGGAGACGTATTATTCGCCTACGCAGACTTCGAGGGCGCGTTCCTTGATTACCAGGAAGCCGAGAAATTCGCATTGGGCGATGAAAAGAATGTATTGCGCATGTTCCAGATCGAAACGCGCATCGCCGTCACCTTTGGCAAACTTGAACGGACTAAAGAATCTGCCGAGTTCTATCATTACGCTTTTGAGCAGCTGGAATACAAAAAACATCTCACCACCCCTGAAGAACAGGATCTGCTCAATACGCTTATTCAGGCAGATCTGGCTTACAAAAAGGGGGATGATTTTGAAGCGATTCGCTTATATCAAATCGCAATGCCGCAGGAGGAAAAACTCTACGGCCAAATCAAGATATCCGCGAAACAGGGTGATACGCTGGCAAATATCGCTTTCGAAAACGGCACGACCATCGAAAAATTACGCATTGCAAATCAGATCGGTGAAAACCTGGTCCTTGGTAAAGACCAGGAACTTTTAGTTCCGCTAATAGCACCAGACGGTCAATAAATACATATCAACAAGGAAAAAAATATGTTTCCAAACCGCCCCGCATTGAATCAAAAAAATCAATCGAAACAAGCAGAAACCTTATCTCCTGACGACCTTGATCTAATGAGGGACAATTTATTCCATATCCGCGATGAGGTTCAAAAACGAATTCTTGTCGAGTTTAATGGCGAGGTGACACTCGACAACATACCCCGTTTGCGAAAAATGATTGAACTTTTTTTCAATCAAATCCTAACGGAAGAAAGTCTTCTGCTAACACGCGCGAACAAAGCCAAACTGCTTGAATGGGTCTTCGCAGACATCGTTGGTTACGGGCCGCTGGACCCCCTCTTGAGCGATCCCGAAATCACTGAAATCATGGTCAATGGCCCCAAGGTTATTTTTGTGGAGCGCTTTGGCAAGATCGAGCTGACAAGTTCCACCTTTGAAGATGACATGCACCTGCGCCGGATCATCGACCGGATCGTTGCGCCCATCGGGCGCCGCGTCGACGAAGCATCCCCAATGGTCGACGCGCGTCTGCCCAACGGTTATAGAGTAAACGCAACGATTCCGCCCCTTTCACTGGATGGGTCGCTGCTAACCATTCGGAAATTTGCCTCAACTCCCTACACTGCCCAGGATTTAATTGCCAACGGAACTTTGACGACCAATCTTGTAGCGTTTCTGCGGGGATGCGTTGAGGCGCGCATCAATACCGTGATCTCGGGCGGAACCGGCAGCGGTAAGACAACACTCTTAAACGTAATCTCAAGTTTCATTCCAGCAAGCGAAAGAATCATCACGATCGAAGATATCGCCGAACTTCAACTTCACATGGGACATGTACTGCGCCTTGAAAAACGCCCGTCCAACCTTGAGGGTCGGGGCGAAGTAACCATCCGGCAGTTGGTCGTCAACGCCCTTAGAATGCGGCCTGACAGGATCATCGTAGGCGAATCACGCGGCGGAGAAGCGCTGGACATGCTCCAGGCAATGAACACCGGTCATGATGGATCCATGACGACCATCCACTCCAACACGCCGCGCGACGCACTGCGTAGAATTGAAACGATGGTCATGATGGCGGGTATGGAACTCCCATTGAGAGCCATACGTGAACAGGTCGCCTCATCCATAGAGCTCATTATACAAGTGGAGAGAATGCGCGACGGCACCCGAAAAATAATGAACGTCACTGAAGTGCAGGGCATGGAAGGGGATAACGTCGTAACACAGGACTTGTTCTATTTTGCCCAGACAGATTTCAAAAATGGGCGGGTCGTAGGAAAAATTAAATCCAACGGACTTCGCCCGCGCTTCCTGGAAAAATTTAAAAAATCCGGCATCGTCCTTCCCGATCAAGTCTTTGATACGGATTAATTGTTGCAACGATTACAGACCGGAATCTTCTGAAAGCGCTATAAAGATAGATGAAGGAAAAAACTACCGCTGACCTAAATATGGGCAGCGGTAGTTTTTGTATTAAGAACTCACCTTACACAAACAAAACTCCGAAGGCGATGTGTTGAGCCTGTGGAAACAAGTGGAATGATTATAGATTTGTGAAAAATAAGCACGATAACCCCGAAGGCGGTGTATTGAGCCTGTCGAAATAGGTGTCATGTTTTTATGAAGCAAATCATGTCATCCCTTCGGGATTTGGATAACTGTATGTTCTTATTCTACAATCCTATCATCCCTTCGGGATTGAGTTCTGCGTAAGGTGAGTTAAGAAATAGCACCCAATGCATGACGCTTATTTTCACTTTTATGGGACGTACATTGAGTAACAGTAAACACGCGCTGCCGGATTTCTACTCCCAAACAGCCTTCACCAGATCGGGCAATATCTCTCCGGATTTCCCCTGAATTGCAAAATCCACATGAGCCGTGAGCGGGGTCGGGTCGGCGTTGATCTCAATCAGCACTGCGCCATTGCTGCGGGCGGCATGTGCCAGTGACGCCGCAGGCTGTACAACTCCTGAAGTGCCAATCGAAAAGAAGACCTGGCATTCACGCGTTGCATTCACTGCCTTTTGAAGTTCCACAGGCGGAAGCGATTCGCCAAACCAGACAACATCGGGGCGCAAATATCCATTGCATTTTTCACAGCGCGGAACAGACTCCAGATCATCGCCCCAAATTTCGGCAAGCATTCCGCATTTTGAGCAGCGCACGCGCGTAATATTTCCGTGCAATTCCAATACATTCAGGCTGCCGGCCATGCGATGCAGACCATCTACATTTTGTGTGATCAGTGTGAAATTGGGAATGCGCTTTTCCATCTCGGCGAGCGCGTAATGTCCCGCATTGGGACGCACTGCTTTGACGGCTTCACGACGAAACGAGTACCAATCCCAGACGAGTTTTGGGTCGCGCGCAAAGGCTTCGGGGGTGGCTAAATCTTCGGGTTTGTACTGCGACCAAAGTCCCGCCTGCGCTGAGTTGCCATCCTGAGCCTGTCGAAGGGCAGTCGCGGGCTGAGAATCGCGGAAGGTTCTCAATCCGCTTTCCTGGGAAACTCCGGCTCCGGTTAAAACCGCGGCGCGTGAGGTTTTCTTCAAGAGGCTGAGCAGATCGGCGGGGAAGTCGATCATGGTTTCAGTACGGTAGGTGTGACGGTGATGGTCGGCGTTGGCGTCAGCACACAAGCCAGCAGGGAAAGCTGCTCATCGAAAACATCCGTCCTGCCGACTTCGGCGCCTTGCTTATCGGTGGCTACAAATTGGTATTGCACCCAGGGGTCTACAAATGCATCTACAGATTTCATTTCCTGCGGGGATAGTTCATAAGTAAATAAGCCCAGGCCGTCACTCTTCATCGTAATGCCTTCCCACTTGCTTTTTGCGCCGCTGGTTCTGCTGACAAAACGCGTTGAAAGCACAACGAACTCCGCATTGGATAAATTAGAAGTTAGCGCGGTGAATTTAACCGAAGTCGGACCGCAGCCTGCGCTTTTATAAAAAACGACGGCTGAAGTTTTAGCGGATATAAAGCCATTCATTTTTACAACGGGTGTTGGCGCGAACGTAGTGAGAGTATCGAGGGTGGCTGTTGGTGTATCTGCGAGCGTCGGCGTGGGACTCTTGTAACCGACCAGCGTTGGCGTTAATGTGAATGTGGGCGTAGGCCGCGTAGGTATGACTGTATATGTAGACGTGGGGGCAAGAACAGGCGTGGATGTGCTCGTCACAACCTGCGCGGGAAAAATTTGATTTCCCGAAAGAGAACAGGCCGTTAACCAGAATGAACAAATGAATAGAATTTTTATTTTTTTTAGCATGTTAATCCTTAATTCCGCACGGCGGAGTCATGCACATGCAGGGTTCGAGTTTGATGGTATCCATAAAAATACGACTGCGGGCAACCTCAAGATTATCCTTGCCGGTCGCAACCAATTGATACCACACCCATCCCCTGCGGAATGACTGATGCCCGTCAATTGAACTGGCGTACAAGTCCTGCGCCCAAAGACCCTGATCACCGACAGGCTCCATGCCGGTGCCTCTATTCCACTCGGTCAAGATCTGCGCTTTTAAATTCCGCAAACGCACGAACAACACCACGCTTAAAACATCCTTCGGCTCGGATACCTGCACAGTAACCTTCAATTTATTTGGAGTGCAAATCCCCCAATAAATATTAGACCCCGATGTCTTCACCGATTCAAATCCCTGCCCCGGGCTTGAAGGCGTACTGGTTGGGAGATCGAAAGGTCCCAGCCCCCCTAAAGAAGTCGGCGTGGGGAAAATGAACGGCGGCGGCGTTGAGGTGGCGTTGTAATCCACTGTGGGAATCTTAACAATTGTGGGTGAAGGTGTAATGGACGGCGTGCTTGTAATGGTCGGCGCGATCGTCGCAGTGAAAGTTAAAGCCGGCTCGCTGGTCGGCGACGGGGCTGCGGCCCCAAACGAAGAACAGGACTGCAAAAGAAAAAAACAGGTAAAAAGAACAAAAACTATTTTACGCATACACATCCTTCTTCACGTATAATACTATGAAATTCAATATGCTAACTCGGACGACTATATCTCGACAGGCTCGACAACCAAAAAATTTAAACACAAAGGACACAAAGTACACGAAGTAGTACAAACCAAAGGTTTTCCCTTTGTGACCTTGGTGTACTTTGTGTTAAAAATCCTTGCTTTTTGTATAAGCATTTCTTTGTAATAAGTATTTCATTTTAGGTACTATTTTACAACAACATGAACCCTATTGAAGTAAATAACCTGCATAAAATATTTCAGACAAAACGCAAAGCCGCCGGGCTTGCAGGCTCTATGCGCTCGCTGATCAAACCCGAATATAGTTCCACCGAAGCGGTGCGCGACTTATCCTTCCAAATGGAAGCGGGCGAGCTGCTCGGATTCATCGGACCGAACGGCGCGGGGAAATCCACCACGATTAAGATGCTCACCGGAATTTTACATCCCAGCAGCGGAGATGCAAAAGTTTTGGGATTCACGCCCTGGAAGGAACGCCAAAAACTCGCCTATCAAATTGGTACTGTTTTCGGACAGCGGCCGCAGCTCTGGTATCACCTGCCCGCCATGGATACGTTTATCCTGTTCGGCAAAATTTACGAACTCGATGACCGCGAAACCAAAAAGCGCATCGACTATCTCACCGAAGCGTTTGAGATCAAAGACCTGCTGGATGTGCCCGTACGCAAACTTTCGCTCGGACAAAGGATGCGCTGCGAAGTCGCCGCGTCATTTCTTCACCGCCCCAAGTTGCTGCTGCTCGACGAGCCTTCCATTGGCCTGGATGTGGTCGCCAAACAAAATATCCGCGATGCGATTAAACGCATGAACCAGGAGGAAGGCGTGGGCGTACTGCTCACCTCCCACGATGCTGGCGACCTCGAAGCGTTGTGCAAGCGTGTCATCATCGTCAACCACGGACAGATCGTCTATGAAGATAAAGTCTCGAACCTGAAACGAAAATTCCTGACAAACAAAATGGTCGAAGTCCGCTACGCGCAAGAAGTCGCGAAGGATTTTTCCATCGCAGGCGTTGAAATACTCAAGGTCGGGCATTACGGCGTAAAGTTAAAATTTGACACCGCCAAAACACAGGTAGACTCGGTTATATCTCATCTTTCAAGCGCAGGCGACATTGTCGACATCACCATCTCCGACCCGCCGCTGGAAGAAGTGATCGCAAGGATTTATCAGGAAGCAAATAAATAGACAAAGAGATGCGCCATGGACAAACAATTCTGGACCGAAATATATAAAAACCAATTTGAGATTCCCGCAGGTCACATGCTGACCGAATTGACGCGCGAGCTGTTCATATATCTCGGCAGCACCGACCCTGAACTGCGCGACGATATCGGATACACCGTCTACGCCAACTGGCTCAAACAGGAGCGCTATTCGGCTGACGAAATACGCGCGCACATCCAGGAATTGCTTGCAAATCTCGATAAAGGCATCGGCGAAACCGAAAGCGATTCTGTTTTCCTGCGCGCCTTCTCCGTCCTTTTCCTCGCCGAAATCGTCCACAACGACAACAAAAGAAATTTTCTTGAAAAGCCCGACATCCAAATCATCTTTGAAAAAGGCGCAGCCTACATCCTCGCCGAAAAAGACCCACGCGGATATATCCCCATCAAAGGCTGGGCGCACGCCCTCGCCCACTCTGCCGACTTAATGCTTGTGCTTGCAAAAAATCGTCACATCGAATCAGCGGCGTTAACAAAAATCCTGAACGTCATTTCAGAGAAAATCTTTCACGCCACAAATTACATCTATATTCACGGCGAGGATGAACGCCTCGCCAGCGCTGTCACCCAGGTGCTGAGGCGTGACCTGATCCCGGCGGAAGATCTGAAACATTGGGCGATCTCATTTGTGGAGCAAAACTGGAAAGATGCATACATGAGCGAAGAAAAAAGCCGCGCTTTCCAAAACACGCGCAACTTGCTGCGCAGCATTTATCTGGAGTTGAAAAACAACGAGAGCGAAATGCCCGGACGCGATGAATATGAATTAATCTTTTTTGAAGTACTTAAAAATTTAAAACCATATTAATTTTCCATGAAACACTTTGCCAAATATTGGTCTATCTTCCAAATTACGCTGCTCAACTCACTCGCCTATCCGGGCGAGATGGTCGGGCGCAGCCTGATGATCATCCCCTTCATGTGGATTTTCTACCAGTTGTGGAAGGTCACTTTTAGCACAGCCGGCGCGGATGTGATCAGCGGCTTAACATTACGCGACACGCTCTGGTATCTCATGCTCGCCGAGACCATCGAACTCAGCCGCCCGCCGCTCGCGCGCACCATGTCTGAAAATGTTAAGGATGGCTCCATCGCCTATATTCTCAACAAACCGTATGACTTCATGCTCTATCAATTCAGCGCCGCCATGGGCGAGACGATTTTCCGCGCGCTGGTCAATGCGATCTTCGGCGGGCTGACCGTCTGGTGGCTGGTCGGCGCGCCGAATCATCCCGAGGGATTCATCATCGCGCTGCCCGCAATCTTCGGCGCGTGGTTTTTACAATTCTGCCTCAACGCCATGATCGGCCTCTCCGCGTTTGTCGTGGAGGATGTTTCCGCGTTCACCTGGATCTATCAAAAACTCGCCTTTATCTTCGGCGGCATGTTGATCCCGTTGAATTTTTATCCGCAATGGCTGCAAACCTTCGCCAAAATGCTGCCCTTCTCCAGTGCCATGTATGGACCTGTGTATTTATCGGTCGCGCCTTCACGTGAATTATTTATCAGCGTGATGACCTTGCAGCTGGCATGGATCACCGCATTAACGATATTACTCATCATCATTTACAGACGCGGCTTGACTCAACTCACCGTGAACGGTGGATAATCAATGTCATTGCGAGGAGGGTGCTCTTCCCGACAAAGCAATCCCTTGCGCAATGAGATTGCTTCGGGCAAAGAACGCCCTCGCAATGACAAAATATTATGAAAGAATTTAAATTTCTCATCGCCATCTGGAAGACCAACCTGCAATCCGCCATGGAATATCGCGGCGCATTCCTGACTCAAACCATCGGGATGATGGTAAACAACTTCATCTACTTCGCGATCTGGATCATCTTCTTCGACCGCTTCAAAGATGTGCGCGGCTGGGGCATCAACGATATGTATGTCACCTTTGGCATACTGGCAAGTTCATTTGGGCTGGTCAGTTTGTTATTCGGCAACGCCTTCATGCTCAGCGACATCATCGCCAAAGGCCGCCTCGACTATTACCTCTCGCTGCCGCGTCCCGTTTTACTGCACACCGTCGCCAGCCGCACCATCGCCAGCGGCATGGGAGATTTTACCTATGGGCTTATCAGTTACGTCGCGTCGGGCTATTTCACATGGGACGGACTCGCGCGCTACATTCTCGCCATGCTGCTTGCTGCGACAGTTTTCGTTTCGTTTTTGATCTTCACCCAAAGCCTGGCCTTCTGGCTCGGCATGATGTCGAATTTCAGCAACCTCGTGCTCAACGCGATGTTAACCTTCGGGATTTACCCCATCACGCTTTTTGACGGCTACGCCAAGTTGATCCTCTTCACCATTATCCCCGCCGCGCTGATGGGCGCGATTCCCGCCGAATTCATCCGCGCGTTTACATGGGAAACGCTCGCGCAATTATTACTCGGCGCAATCGGTTTTCTCGCGTTGGCAATCATCACATTCAACATCGGCCTGCGCCGTTACGAAAGCGGCAGCGCCATCCAAACGGAAGTGTAAATGAATCAAAAACAAAACCTCGAACGGGAGATACAACAAACCCGCGAACAATTTCTGGCGCTGATCAACTCCATCCCCGAAGCCGATTACGCGCTCCCCACCGATAACCCCGCATGGTCAATCGGCGATATGCTTTACCACATCACATTGGGACCGCGCGCGCTTTCTCTAGAAATCTGGATGATAATCCACGCCCGCGGATTATTCCAATTCACGATGAAAACCTTCCCCTCGAATTTATTCAACCGCCTAAACGCGCGCTTCGTCCGCCGCGGAAATAGAATCACGCGCGCAGGTTTGATCAAAGGCTACGAAGCCGCGCACGCCAGTGTCATCGCCAGCCTAAAGCAGACTCGCCAAGAAGATTTTGAAAAATCAGTAATCTACCCCGCCGAGTTGGAAGCCTTGCTCGCCGGTGAAACCAGCGTGGAGCGGCTTTTTCATTACGTGAAAGAACACTTTGAAGCGCATCAAGTAGACATCAGCCAAAAATAGAATTTCGCTCCAAACCCAATTAAATGGCACACTTTCAACTTTGAGCAAAAAGGCAATTCGATATCTTCTCATCCGGGCATGTATCGTGTATAATGAAAGTGCAGTTTCGGCAGGGACGTTTGTATGTCCCAGACATCAATGAGGAGTATGTGAAGCGCATTTTTTGATCGTTTGGTCAGTGAGTTCGTTTCAGGTCTTATTTATAAGTCCTCAGCCGATTCTGTGTACGGCTGATTTTTTTGTCCATTTTTAAACAGGAAGTAGGTGAGTTGATTGGGTAGTGTGAATTTAAGAAACGGTGAGTCTCAAGACTCTTTGCTCAAGCGTTTTCGCAAAAAGGTTGTCAAGAGCGGAATTTTAAGCACCATTCGTAACAAACGCTGGTTTATCTCCAAGAGCGAACAGCGCCGTATGGAAAAGAAAAAAGCGATCCGCCGTATGAAGCGACGTTCGTTTAAGGATACAGAATAATTAATTTAAGAGGCGTGTATGACTAAAGAAGAAGGCAAAATTAAAGTTGATGGCGTTGTGATCGAAGCCCTGCCCGGAACCCAGTTCCGTGTGCGGCTGGATAATGGTCATGAAGTGCTGGCGTATCTTTCGGGAAAAATGCGGAAGCATTATATTCGCATTCTATTGGGAGACCATGTTGCCATGGAAATGTCACCGTATGACCTGACTCGTGCTCGCATCACATTCCGTCAACGTAAGAACGCCTCAGCCCCTGTTGAAAGTTAATTTTCTGTTTTGTAATTAAATAAAAAAAGTCCTCCGCTTTCGCGGAGGACTTTTTTTATTTATACCATTTCCTTGTAGGAACTCAAAACTTTCATGTAATTTGCCCGTTCAAATGCGGCGGGCTCCTTCACGGATTTTTGACTCATGCTGCCCTGCATTTGTTTAATGGATTCGTATTCGTGCTCACCCATCCAATCTTCAAGTTCACGCAATATGACTGGGACAACCTTTTCGCTATTGTGCAAAAGGTGTGAAGCCATCATGGAAACCTTCGCGCCAGCCATCATGGATTTCAAGACATCTTTATGGGTATGTACGCCGCTGGTTAGTGCGAAATCCACGTTGAGTTTGCCGTATAAAATGGATATCCAGCGCAGGGGCAGGCGCAAATCCGCAGATGTGCTCAGGTCGAGGTTGTGAACGATCTCGAGTTCATCAAGGTCAAAATCAGGCTGGTAAAAACGATTGAACAGTACCAGTCCATCCGCGCCTGCTTCGACGATGCGTTTTGTAAAGTTAGGCAGGGATGTAATGAATGGGCTCAACTTCACCGCCAGCGGAATCGTGATGGCCGATTTGACTTCCTCCACCAATTCCACTTGCGCGTTCTCAAGTTCCTGTGCGGTGAGGTTCGGATCTGTGGAGACATAATACAGATTCAATTCAAGCGCATCCGCGCCCGCTTCTTCGATCTGTTTTGCGTAGCGCGTCCAGCCGCCCTTCGAGACGCCGTTCAAACTTCCGATCACGGGGATCTTCAGCGCTTTCTTCAATCCGGCAACCTGGTTCAAATATTTTTCGGGCCCAACGGAATACATACCGCCGTCAGGTAAATAGGAAGTCGCTTCGGCAAACGAATCCGTTCCGCGCGTCAGGTAGTGATCGAGTTCGAGCGATTCGTGGATAATCTGCTCTTCAAAGAGGGAGTACATCACGATCGCCGAAACACCCGAGTCTTCAAACCTGCGCGCCACATCGATTCTCTTGGAAAGCGGAGAGGCAGAAGCGACAAGCGGGTTTTTTAGTTGCAAACCAAGATATGTAGTAGTTAGGTCGGTCATGATTTTTTCTCCTCGTTGCCATTTCCGTAGTGCATGGCAGCCATTTGCTGGTAGAAAGCCCAGCGCGTTTTAGCATCATGCTGAGTTTCGCTCATTAATTTTTCGGCGCGATCTTCGTCCATTTGGGTGAGCATCTTGTAACGTGTTTCGTTGTACGCGTATTGTGAGAATGGAATACTCGGCTCTTTGGATTCAATGATCAACGGATTCTTTCCTTCTTCGGCAAGACGCGGGTCGTAGCGATACATGGGCCAGTGACCCGACTGCACCGCGAGTTTCTGCTGTTCGAGACCCTTCGCCATATCGTAGCCATGTGCAATACAGTGACTGTAGGCGATGACAATCGACGGCCCGTCATAAGATTCCGCTTCGATCAAAGCACGTAAAGTTTGTTGATCGTTTGCGCCCATGGCAACACGCGCTACATAAACATAACCGTAGGACATGGCAATTAAGCCGAGGTCTTTCTTGGGCATACCCTTACCGCCCATTGCAAATTTCGCAACTGCAGCGCGCGGCGTGGACTTGCTGGATTGTCCGCCCGTGTTTGAATACACTTCAGTATCCAGTACAAGAATATTTACATTGCGACCGGATGCAAGTACATGATCCAAACCGCCGTAGCCAATGTCGTATGCCCAGCCGTCGCCGCCGATGATCCAGACGGATTTCTTGACAAGATTATCCGCGAGGCTGATGAGATCTTTGGCGCGGTTATCATCGGATTTCGCGAGTTTGTTCTTTAGTTCAACAACACGTTCGCGCTGCGCTTCGATGCCCGCTTCGTCACTTTGATTTGCGTTCACGATCGCGTTCACGAAGTCTACGCTTAATTCTTTTTCAAATATTTTCACCAATTCAAGCGCATATTCTTTTTGCTTATCGATTGTCAGGCGCATACCCAAACCAAACTCAGCATTATCTTCAAACAGTGAGTTCGACCATGCGGGTCCGCGCCCATTCGCATCCACGGTCCAGGGAGTGGTGGGGAGGTTGCCTCCATAGATCGATGAACAACCCGTTGCATTTGCGATCACGGAGTGATCACCAAATAACTGCGAAACCAATTTGACGTATGGTGTTTCACCACATCCGGCGCAAGCGCCGCTGAACTCAAACAACGGGCGCAGTAATTGCGAATTCTTGATCGTGGACGGATTGAACAACTTTCGATCCATATCCGGGATGGTCATGAAGAAATCCCAGTTTTTGACTTCTGCTTCGCGTAAAGCGGGCTGAGGCGCCATGTTGATCGCCTTACGGCCAACCGCGCTCTTGTCCTTCACGGGGCAAACTTCCACGCACAAGGTACAGCCTGTGCAATCTTCGGGGGCAACTTGCAGTGTGTATGCCATACCCGTTGAAAATTCCTTAAACTTCGAAGGCATATGTTTGAAGGTCTCAGGCGCACCAGCGAGTAATTTTTCATCGTAGACTTTGTGACGAATAACCGCGTGCGGACAAACCATCACGCACTTACCGCATTGGATGCACAAATCTTCTTCCCACACCGGAATATCGAGCGCGAGATTGCGCTTCTCCCATTGCGTCGTGCCAAGCGGATATGTTCCATCCACGGGCATCGCAGAAACGGGAAGATTATCGCCATCGAAATTGATCATGGGTCCGAGCACATCCTTGACGAAGGCGGGAGCATTGCTCGGCACCGCGGATCTGCGTGTCATCGTCGAAGTTACGGTTGCTGGAACAACGACCTCATGAAGATTTGCAATCGTCGCATCCACTGCTTCGAAGTTTTTCTTGACCACGGCTTCGCCGCGCTTGCCATAAGTCTTTTCGATCGCGTGTTTAATTTCTTCGATCGCCTGTTCGCGCGGAAGCACGCCAGAGATGGCAAAAAACGCCGTCTGCATGATGGTATTGACGCGCTGTCCCATGCCGGTCTGTTCGGCAACTTCATAGCCGTTGATGACATAGAACTTGAGTTTCTTCGCAATGATCGCGGATTGAACTTCACTGGTTAGCGTATCCCAAACTTCATCTTTGTTCGACATGCTGTTGAGCAAAAAGACCGCGCCCTCTTTCGCGTATTTCAGCATATCAAAGCGTTCAAGGAAGTTGGATTGGTGACACGCTACAAAATTTGCCTGATTGGGTTCGATCAAATACGGGGCGTGGATCGGCTTGGAGCCGAAGCGCAAATGCGAGGTAGTCATCTGCCCCGATTTTTTCGAGTCGTATACAAAATAGCCTTGCGCAAAATTCTCGGTTTCTTCACCGATGATCTTGATCGAGTTCTTATTCGCACCTACTGTTCCATCTGAGCCGAGACCGAAGAATACGCAGCGCACGGTTTCAGGATTTTCAATCGAGAAGGAGGCATCCACATCAAGGCTGGTATGCGAGACGTCATCATTAATGCCAACGGTGAAATGATTCTTCGGTTCGGATTTATTCAATTCATCGAGCGCAGATTTCACCATCGCAGGAGTGAATTCTTTTGAAGACAACCCATAACGTCCGCCAATCACAGTTGGAAGGTTGGAAGGTTGGAAAGTTGCAGGTTTTCCTTCAACCTTCAACTTGGAACCTTCAACCAAAGCATTTACAACATCCATATAAAGCGGTTCGCCCATTGAACCGGGCTCCTTGGTGCGATCTAAAACTGCGACGCTTTTTACAGATGCAGGCAATGCCTTGATGAAATAATCTACAGAGAATGGACGATACAAACGTACTTTCAACAAGCCAACTTTCTCGCCTTTTTCGACGAGATAGTTAACAGTCGCTTCGGCTGTATCCGCGCCGGAGCCCATGATGATGACCACGCGCTCGGCTTCGGGATGACCGACATAATCAAACAGCTGATATTGTCTGCCCGTCACTTGCGCGAACTTATCCATCATCTCTTGCACAATACCGGGAGTGACCGCGTAATATGGGTTGACGGTTTCGCGCGCCTGGAAATACACATCGGGATTTTGAGCAGTTCCGCGCAGGACGGGTTTCTCGGGGGTCAGACCACGCGCGCGGTGCGCACGCACCAAATCCGCATCAACGAGCTCGCGGAGTTCTTTATCCGTAATTTGGAAGATCTTGGCAACTTCGTGCGAGGTTCTAAATCCATCAAAGAAATGGATGAAAGGGATGCGCGATTTGAGCGTGGATGCTTGTGCGATGGCGGCAAAATCATGCGCCTCCTGCACAGTCGCGGAACCGAGCAGCGCCCAACCCGTCTGGCGGACAGCCATCACGTCTTGATGATCGCCGAAGATGGAAAGACCTTGCGCGGCGAGTGAACGCGCTGCAACATGAAAGACCGTGCTGGTGAGTTCACCCGCGATCTTATACATGTTGGGAATCATTAACAATAAACCTTGCGAGGCGGTGAAAGTGGTGGTCAATGCGCCGGTCTGCAATGCGCCATGCACTGCGCCAGCGGCGCCGCCCTCGGATTGCATTTCGATCACTGCCGGGATTGTGCCCCATAAATTCTTTTTGCCCTTTGATGTCCATTCATCTGCAAACTCGCCCATCGCTGAAGAAGGTGTAATCGGGTAAATGGCAATTACCTCGCTAAGGCGGTGCGCAACGGATGCTGTGGCTTCGTTGCCGTCAATCGTAACTACTGGTCGTTTCATTCTTGCTTGCTCCTTCGTAGGAAATTTCTTCAATGAGCAAGTGTATCCCCGTTACGCTTTGACGGTTAGTTATGTTCGGCTTAAATCTACATGCCTGTTGTCACATATTGGACAAGAATTGTAGAAATAGAAAAACGGCAGAAATCTGCCGTTTTTTGTGTTTTTATCTTAAATGTGATTTTGCCATTAGCAAAGCCGCGAGCGATTTGGCATCCGGGATCTCGCCTCTTTCCGCCCTTTGAATTGCTTCTGCGAGCGGAATTTTTTCCACGCTCAAGAATTCATCCGCATCCGCCTCGAGCGGATCGTGCCGCAGATTCTGCGCAAGATAGACGTGCATGAATTCAGTTGAATATCCGGGGGCGAGATAAAAATCGCCGATCTTTTCGATCTTATCTGCGGCGAAGCCGGTCTCTTCGCGGATCTCGCGTGCGGCACAGACGGCGGGGTCTTCGCCTTTTTCCAATGTGCCAGCGGGAAGTTCAAGTAAGTCCATGCCTGCGGCGTGGCGATATTGGCGGACAAATAATAAATTACCATCCGCATCGATCGGCACGACAATGACCGAGCCGCCGTGTTCAATGATATCGAATTTGGTTTCGCGGCCATCGGGTGTTTTGAGAAGGTCACGGCGAATGGTGAATGCGCGTCCTTTGAGCAAAATTTCAGAGCTGATTAATTCAAATGGCATGGCGGTTTCCTTGTTGATCCTGGATTCGAAAATCTTATCATCCCAATATGGAGATCAGATTTTCGAATTGCAAACGTCGGGAGACGTTTGACTCCTTATAAAAAGCCCAAGCGTTTGCTTGGGCTTTTGCATTTCTTTTTACGGTATTTTTATCTGCTGCCCAGAGGTCAACTTGGCTGAGGCTGAGATGCCGTTGACTGAGGCAAGCGAGGCGGGGTCAACATTGCCGTACTTGCACGCGATGCTATAGAGCGTTTCCGCAGATGAAAGCACAGTATAATTGGTGGGGTGTGCAGCGAGAGAGCGATCACCGGGGAAGGCTCCACTCTGCGGGATCTTTAGTACCGAGCCAGCATAATAATAATTATCATTACAAGAGATACCATTCAAACTACACAATTGAACGGGATCCACATTAAAACGGCGGGCGATACAATACGGGAATTCACCCTCTTGCAATGTATAACTTGCAGGGCGCACACCATCGGGGATAGGTGTGGTGATGGGCCCGCTGGCTACTATCGGCGTGCTTGGTACCGAGTTGGTCGGTGTGCTGGGAATCGCGGTGACATTACCGGGTTGCGGAGTAACGGCAATGGCTTGCGGCGTTACGGGCGTTCCACCATTTGCCACAGTGGTTTGCGCGGCGGCGGTCTGCTTCGCAAATTCCTCGATCAATTTCATTGGGTTTTCGGCGGCAGGCAGGGTTGAAACGAACAGCCCCGTTGGAATTACAGTCGGCGTGCTGGCAGGTGCGGAAGATAAGGATTGCGTACATGCTGATATTAGCATTGTTGAAACTGCAAAAATGAAGATGATTAGCAATCCGCGGTGTTTATTACTCATAGTTACTCCTCTTTTATTTTCGATATATTCAATGCGCGATAGTAGCACATGACCTTTAAAGCGTCAAGCGGTTATTGAGAATTGCATGTAAATGACAATTTTCCATCAGACATTTAGTAGATATGTGGCGTAATTAGTATAGAACAAGTAAACTTCAAGAATGATAAGTATCATCTCAATAATTCGGGGTAGGTTTTTGCTTTTTTAACGCAAAGGCGCAGAGGCGCAAAGAAAATTGAATTTTGACGCAAAATCAGAAAAAAAACGAATCTTTTTCTTTGAAAATCTTGGCGGCTTCGCGTCTTGGCGTTAAGGTTTTGGTCTTGCCCCAGAATTTTGAGAAGATACTGAAATACACTCAAAAGATCTCACCACAGAGATCACAAAGAGCACGGAGAAAACCATTTAAAAATCTCAGTGATCTCTGTGCGCTCTGTGGTGAAAAGGTTTTTCTTAAACAAAAAAATCCCGCCAGCCCTTGTAACTGGATGTGCAGCATCGAACTGCGAACAGGATTTGAATTGCGAGATCGAGGCAGGTTTGAGTTACTTGTCGTTCTCCACGGCATCAACGCGATCCGGGTAAACCGTCCAGACTGCGCCGGATTTGGGATTGCA
>VFKN01000030.1 GCA_009885525.1 Anaerolineaceae bacterium
CTTCTGTGAGGAAAAATACTCTGTCCCATCCAGCGCTACCAACAAACTCCGCGCATGTGACCGGAATGGTTCCAGTAGTTTGACCGCTTCCAGCCGTTCAAAGACCAACCGATATAGCGGAGCAAATAGTTTGAGTTCCTTGATTAACCGATCTGTCGCTAATGTTTCCTTCATAATTCCCCTACCGTACTCTATTTCCTTTTTTTTCGATTATCCCTTTTCTCATTTTGGGAATTGCTGAAGATAATTTCAATAGATGAAACCTTCGCGATGATATAATCTCATTAACTATTTTACAAGTTGAAAAAGGAAATCAAAATCAAAATAGTTTATCCTATTTTATATACCAAAGTCCACAATGAAAAAATCCAACTGATAGACACTCTGAAATTACCGGAAGATGCAGTTATCTTACATCTGATGTGAAATCAAAAATTGACTTGAAAAATTTGGACATGCCACGAAAATTAGAAAACACGATACGCCGCAACAATGACTGGTCATTTTAGTGATGACACGCGTGAATAAACCTAAAACCATTTTTGCAAGTAGACGTTCGAGGTTGTGAAGTGTCGAGTAAGTAATTGCTGTGGAAATGACAATGCTTTTTTAGAATCCAGTAGCAACGCAGTTCTTCAACTAACGACCGTAAGCGTCGCGCATGTTGATTGAATTGGTTTTGATCAAGCAACTTCAGAAAAAGATCAAGATAGTTGGAATGCATGAATTCGACATACTGTGTTTCAGATGGATATGGAATATAGTCGTGCGCCAATATCAATGTGATTACTTCACAATCGCTGAAAGTTGGCTTTGACCCGCCTTGTCTTTAATTAATTTTTCTCCGCGTAATTGATATCAATCATCTACAAGAACGTAGATGATTGTCAAAAGTCAGGAATGGATATACTTGTCATGGGAATGTTCTCCTTTTATGGTCTTCAGTAAAACCTATCTTGAGGGCATTCCCTTTTTTCGTCAACCGTATTCAATTCCACATTAGATGTATTAACTCACATTACGCACCCAAATGTGATTCCCTGAGTTAACGCTCAGGGAATCCGAGATAGTCGTAGAGGTTCTTCGCTCCGCTCACATCGTCCCGACACGCTTTCGAGAGAACGACACTGCGTAAGGTAATGTATTAAAACAAAATGAACATACCAGACAGGATCGTTTCAGAAATCGAACTCAAGCGCAACACAGGCGAGCGAGGCACGCGCAAGTTCATCGCGCATAAAGGCATCGTATACGATGTAACCGATTGCCCCAAATGGCGGCTGGATATGCACGAAAATTTACACTTCCCCGGGCAGGACCTGACGGGCGAACTGCAAGAGGCTCCGCATGAAGATAATGTATTCAGCAGACCCTGCGTGATCGTTGTGGGAAAGTTGAAGGTTGATGCTTGAAAGAAAAAACAAATACGATCCCACAGAAATTTGTGACTTTATGCGGGCGTATCTTCCGCGACACGGACCCGCAGTATTTTCCGTCCGCACAATATCGCGGACGCACGCTCCGCTTTTGTACAGACGCATGTCTCGGCGCATTTTTAGCCGACCCTGATCTTTTTTACAAAGTGCATCGCAACTCGGAAAAGAATTTAGAATCCAAAACCTCCTGATTTTGAAACTTCAACGCCGGGAGTCGCTGAAAACCGTTGTATACATTTTATTGGTTTGGAGAAAACATGCTTACCCCGCAAAAATCAATTCATTATGAACAATACGAATTCCAAAAATGGAAATCGTTCGACGCTGAAACGATCGTTGAAACACCCGTTTCATTAACCGTCAACGGTGAGGTGTGGATCACATTTATGTGTACGCCGATCCACTTGGAAGCGCTGGCGGTTGGATTTCTTTATAATGAAGGCATCATCGAAGAGATGGCTGAAGTGGCGGATGTGAAAGTCTGCGAACATGGCGATAATGTGGATGTGTGGCTTAATCACGCGGCGCAGCAGCCTACGTCATGGAGGCGGACTTCGGGATGTACAGGCGGAGTGACAGCGGTTGATCTACTGGCGAAGCCGAATATCTCGCTGAGCAGAGTCAACTTCGTGGTCGAGCCGGACGCGGTCGGTCGGCTGGTCGAGATGTTATTTGAATCCCAATCGTTATATCGAGAGACCGGCGGCGTGCATACATCCGCTTTAAGTGATGGTGAAAAAATTCTCGTCTCCGCAGAAGATATCGGCAGGCACAATACATTGGATAAGATTGCAGGGTTATGTTTGATGAATAATATTTTTCCTGAAAAGCGGATTTTAATTACAACGGGACGAATCAGTTCCGAAATGCTGCAAAAAGCTGCGCGGTTAAATGCGCCGATCCTGATCTCGCGCACATCTCCAAGTTCGCTTTCCATCGAGATGGCGGAGCGATACGGCATCACATTGATTGGGTATGCGCGCAAACATAGGTATAATGTTTATTCAAATTCACAAAGAGTTGGTTTGTAAAAAACAGGCGCATGGCATTGTCTAAATCGCCTTATTACAACAAGCAAGGACTTTGGTCGCTGTTTTTGATATGCGCCTTCCCGCTCCTTTTCTGGACTTTGCTGCTCGCCTTCAGGGATGTTTCATGGCTGAGAGAACGCACAAATGCATGGGACGCGATCGGCGTGGTGGCATATGGCATGGTCTTTGCTTTTGTTGAAAGCGTATTATTCTTTATCGTTACCGCTGCACTTGGATTTTTAGTCTCGCGCAGCTGGAGTATTGAAAAACGTGTTGCGCTGATGGGGGTTCTATCTTTGATCACGGCGCTTTGGGCAATGATCAATCAACTCTATTTTCTTTTTGTAATACATATCCCTGCTCCGCTCTTACAATTACTGACCTATTCAAAACGACCTGTATTAATAATGTATGCAATTGCAATTGCATTTGTATTTCCGTCCGCAGCAGTCCCAACATATTTCATTCTTCAATTCCAAAAAAGTATGCGGGCGGTTCAGGATCTTATGGAAAGAACTTCCACATTAACCATGCTTTATCTTTTCCTTGCTTTTATTGGATTGGTTGTTGTGATCATTCGAAATATATAAAATTCCTTCAGGAGCGTAGATGACAACACAATATAAGATTTATCCATATCGCTGGGTGGTACTGGCGGTATTTACTTTTGTAAATATCACCATCCAAATGTTATGGATCACGTACGCGCCGATCACAGGTCCAGCCGCCGCGTTTTACGGCGTCAGCGACTTGAAGATCGGCTTTCTATCCATGTCATTCATGCTTGCGTTCATTCCGCTTTCGATTCCCGTTTCATGGGTGATCGACACCTATGGATTTAAAATCGCGATCAGCATCGGCGCGGTGATGATGGGAATCTTCGGCATTATGCGCGGACTCGCGGGCGCGAATTACACGCTCGTCATGTGGTGCACTTTCGGGATCGCCGCAGCGCAGCCTTTCCTGCTCAACACGTGGACGAAAGTCCCCGCGAATTGGTTTGCCATCGAAGAGCGCGCCACTGCGGTGGGTATCGTTACGTTAGGAAGTCTGGTCGGCACTGCGCTGGGTATGGTGCTGACCCCCATCTTAATGGAAAGTATGCCCATCCCAACCATTCAACTTTATTATGGCGGCATCGCAGCATTTTCAGCGGTTCTGTTCATCGCATTGTCGCGTGAAAATCCGCCCACGCCGCCCTGCCCTCCCGGAATGGAGGCGCGCGCTTTGATGCTGGATGGATTGAAACACGCGTTGACCGTAAAAGCATTTTGGTTCGGATTGGCGCTCTCATTCGTCGGGCTTGGAATCTTCAACAGCATTACCACGTGGATCGAAAACATCATCCGCCTGCGCGGATTCACACCCACAGATGCAGGCACACTCGGCGCGTTGATGATCGTCGGCGGCGTGATCGGCGCGGTGGTCATTCCTGCGCTCTCCGATAAATATCGTAAACGACAGATATTTCTTTATATATCATTCATCGGCGCGATCCCCGGCTTGATCGGATTAACCTTTGCGGCATCAGCAGCCTTGCTGTTCGCGTCCGCATTCGTGCTGGGATTTTTTCTCACCAGCGCCATGCCTGTCATCATGCAATACACCGCCGAAGTGACGCACCCCACTCCCGAAGGCACATCCAATGGATTGATCCAACTCTTCGGGCAGGCTTCAGTTGTGTTTGTGTTCATCATGGAAGAGTTTAAAAATTCCGATGGCTCCTTCACCTCAGCGTTAATGATGGCAACAGGATTATTGATCGTCAGCCTGATCTTCATCTCGCAAATGAAAGACCCGCTGGAATTGATTCAAAATTAACTAAATGTGATGTCATTCTGAGCGAAGCGAAGAATCTCTGCCCCCGAACATAGAGACCCTTCGTTTCGCTCAGGGTGACACGTAAGGAAAACCCCATGTTCCCAACACTCAATGACATTCGCCAAGCTGCAGAACGGATTCGTCCGTATGCGCATCACACACCGGTGTTAACCAACGCAAGTCTGAATGAAAAACTCGGCGCACAGGTTTTTCTCAAATGTGAGAATTTTCAAAAAGTTGGCGCGTTCAAGTTTCGCGGCGCGTGTAACGCGGTCTACTCTTTGAGCGACGCAGAAGCCGCGCGCGGAGTCTCCACCCATTCATCAGGGAATCACGCGCAGGCATTGGCGCTCGCCGCGAAGATTCGCGGCATCCCGGCTTATATCGTCATGCCGAGTAACGCGCCCACCGTCAAAAAGGACGCGGTCGCGGGTTATGGCGGCATCATCACATTTTGCGAACCGACATTGGAGGCAAGAGAATCCACGCTGGCAAAGATCGCGCAAGAGACCGGCGCGGCGGTGATTCATCCATATAACAATGAAAAAGTAATCGCGGGACAAGGAACCGCCGCGCTCGAACTGCTTGACGAAATCCCCGACCTCGATGTGATCATCGCACCCGTTGGCGGCGGCGGATTATTGAGTGGAACTTCCATCGCGGCGACGGAAATCAAAAAGGGAATCCGCGTGATTGCAGGTGAGCCTGAAATGGCGGATGATGCTTTTTGTTCGATGCAAGCGGGGAAAATTATTGCATCCGAAAATCCCAAAACCATTGCAGACGGTTTGCTCACTTCGCTTGGAGATTTAACCTTCCCCATTATTCAGCAGCGCGTTGAACAAATTGTCACTGTTAGCGAAGCGGGCATTATCGAATCCATGAAATATGTTTGGGAGCGCGCCAAGATCATCATTGAACCCTCCTCTGCTGTGGCAATCGGCGTTTTATGGGAAAAGAAAATTGACCTGAGCGGCTTAAAAGTAGGCATCATTATCAGCGGCGGCAATGTGGATTTGGGGAAGTTGCCGTGGTGAGAACAAACACACAAAAGATGACGCCACCTCACTTAAGGTGGCCTCATCTTTTGTGTCCAATTCCTATTTATCAAACTCTGCCGTCTTCAAAAACTTCGGCGCAATTCTTACTTGCGTCGCCTGCTCGAAGGCATAAGCGAGCTTGATCAACGTCGACTCTTGCCATGCCTTTGCGAAGAATGAAATTCCCACAGGCAAACCAAAAACATATCCCATTGGCACAGTGATGTGCGGATACCCCGCCACTGCTGCGGGCGAGGTGCTTTCCATATCCCAATTGATCGCGTCACCATTGGCGAGGTCTATCATCCACGCGGGACCGCCGGAGGGAACAATGATTGCATCGAGTTTGTATTTCTTCATCACGGCGTCGATTCCATTTTTGCGCGTGAGCAGCAAATTTTTAGCCAGCGCTTCTCGATAGTTTTTATCACGCAAACTGCCTTTCTCCTGCGCGGTGAGCATGTGTTCCTGCCCAAAGTATGGCATCACACGCGCCTTGTTTTCTTCATTGAACTTGATCACATCTTCCATGTTTTTCACACCCGCGTTCGCGCTGGCAAGATATTTATTCAAGTCGGCTTTGAATTCGTAATGCAGCACATCACTTTCGGTCTTTCCAAATTTATCAAAATTCGGCAGGTTCGCCGGGTCAACGATGACAGCGCCAAGATGTTTCATTACATCAATGCTGGATTCAAAAAATTTGTTGATGCGCGTGTCTGTTCCGCACATATTTCTGGCGACGCCAATGCGCGCGCCTTTCAATCCATTCTCATCCAAAAATTTTGTGTAATCTTTGAGCATGTGCTTCGCGCCGCGCTTTGTCGCGGAATCTTTTTCATCCACACCGGTCAACGCGCCGAGCAGAATCGCGGCATCGGCGACGGTGCGCGCCATAGTTCCCGCCGTGTCCTGACTGTGCGCGATGGGAATAATTCCGCTGCGGCTCAACAACCCGAGCGTGGGTTTGATGCCCACAATGCCATTCGTCTGCGCGGGGCAGATGATCGAGCCGTCGGTCTCGGTGCCGATTGCAGCCGCGCATAAATTCGCAGCGACAGCCGCACCCGAACCGGAGGATGACCCGCACGCGGAGCGATCCAACGCATATGGATTACGAGTCAACCCGCCGCGCGACGACCATCCGCTGATGGAGCGCTTGCCGCGAAAATTCGCCCACTCGCTGAGATTGGTTTTGCCCAAAATAATCGCGCCGGCTTTGCGCAACTGTTTGACGATGAATGCATCCCGCGGCGCGATGTTTCCTTCCAAGGCAAGCGAACCGGCTGTGGTTTGCATTTTGTCGTGGGTGTTGATGTTGTCTTTGATGAGGATGGGAATTCCGTGGAGCGGGCTGCGCACCCTGCCGCTGATTCTCTCCGCGTCGAGTCTGGTCGCGATACTTTGCGCGTCTGGATTCAACTCGATGATGGAATTGATCTGCGCGCCGTTTTTATCGGTGGAATTAATTTTCTCCAAAAAAGATTCGATAAGTTGCCGTGAAGTCAATTCACCTGTGGACATTTTTTGCTGCATTTCAAAAATCGTTTGTTCCATAAATCGCCTCGTGGGATAAAAGAAACTCCAAAGTCGGGAGACTTTGGAGTCCATAATTATTTTGACTTCTTGATATTTTCTTCCGCCAATTTGCGGGCAAGGTTTACATTCGCATCACTGCCGACGGTGTGAAGCAGCGCCATGTTAGGCGCGCGCTGCGCGCCAACGGGATAGCCGCAGACCAACACAACCTGCTGACCCGAATTGATTCCTGAAGTCAATAACGCAGCATCAACATCGGCGAGCATTTCATCCAGCGTGTTGGCGTAACGCGCAAGATAGGGCTGAACGCCCCACAAAAATGCGAGCTGATTATAGGTTTCCTGCTCCGGCGTAAAAGCCAGGATGCGTTTTGGCGGCCTGGATTTGGACATCAACCAGGCTGACCGACCTTGCATGGTGAAAACAGATACGGCGCGGACTTCCGGATCTTTCGCCAATGCGTTCGCAGCGCGCGCCATGGAAGCGGCATCGCTCTCACCCAAACCCACCTTGCGATCCTGCTGGCTGCCCCATTCCTGAAAATGAGACTCAGCCTCTTTGACAATGCGCGACATCATCGCAACGGATTCGCTTGGATATTCGCCCGAGGCGGTTTCGGCAGAAAGCATGACCGCATCCGTGCCGTCGAAGATTGCGTTGGCAACATCCGAGGCTTCTGCGCGCGTGGGCAGCGGATTTTGAATCATGGATTCAAGCATCTGCGTGGCGGTGATGACCAGTTTCGCACGCGCATTCGCGGAATGAATAATGTGTTTCTGCAAAGACGGCACGCGCTCCGGCGGGAGTTCCACACCGAGATCGCCGCGCGCGACCATGACTCCATCCACAATATCAAGGATGGCTTCGAGTTCGGTCATTGCTTCGGGTTTTTCCAGTTTGGCGATCAGCAGCGGAGTAACGGTTCTGTCTTTGGAAAATTCCTCTATCGCGGCGCGGACAGTTTTCACATCCTCGGCGCTGCGGACAAAGGAGATCGCGACCGCATCCACGCCTTGTGAAATTCCAAAGGCGAGGTCGGCTTTATCTTTTTCGGTAAAGCCGGCGATGCGCAGTTTTACACCGGGGAGATTAATTCCTTTGTGCGAGGATAACGCGCCGCCTACCAAAACTTTTGCGCCCACAATGCGCCCTTCAGCGGATAAAACCTCAAGCGCAAGGCGGCCATCATCCAACAGCAGCCGGTCACCTGTTTGAACGGATTCAAACAGCTCGCGGAAATCCACGGGGATTAATTGACTCTCTGTGTTTGGGGGCACATCCTGAGTCGCATACAAACAAACTTGCTCGCCCACAGAAAGTTGAATCGGCGCGGTTAATTTACCAACGCGGATCTTCGGCCCTTGCAGATCCTGTAAAATACCGACGGGCATCTCCAATTTTTTAGCGGCTGCGCGAATGGCGGTGATGCGTGCTGCATGTTGTTCATGCGTTCCGTGTGAAAAATTTAAACGGGCGACATTCATCCCCGCTTTGATTATAGACTCAAGCGCCTGCTCTGAATCAGAAGCGGGGCCAATGGTTGCAACGATCTTTGCTCTTCTCATTATGTTTTCCTTACATCCTTCCAAATATTGATAAAAATAAATTTATACTTTAACTCATTAGACGTTATCGGAAATTAGCCAGCAAAGATTAACTCTTCTACTTCAAGCTGTTTTCAATCCCGAAGGGATGGCAAGATTATAGAAAACGGTGCAAATTCGCATCAAATCCCGAAGGGATGACATGGCTTGTGACATGTTTGTGCTCAAAACCATGCCACCCCTTCGGGGTTAAATTTAATTTTGCTTTCTTTCTATAATC
>VFKN01000066.1 GCA_009885525.1 Anaerolineaceae bacterium
ACAAAGGGATACAAAGGAAAAGCCTTTTCATTAATTAAAACCTTCGTGTACTTTGTGTCACTTCGACAGGCTCAGTACAAGCCTTCGTGTTTAAAGACCTTTTTTCAGTAGAGTCATTTGTTTACCAGATTACACCACGCCCAAATTGTTAAGCGCGTCGTGGGCGGCGGCGTGTTCGGCGAGACTTTTGCTTGTGCCAGCGCCGTGTCCTTTGACCTCGCCTGCGATCTCAACAACCATATCAAAAACAACGGCGTGATCGGGTCCCGTAGTGCCGACGACACGGTAATGCGGGGAACCAAGTTTATTTCCCTGCGTCCACTCCTGTAGTTCACTTTTGTGATCAGGCATTTGGTTAAGGATGGATTCACGCAAATCATCGAGCATGGGGATCACAAATTCCTTAACGGCGTCGAGGCCTGCATCAAGATAGAGCGCGCCAATAATTGCCTCGAAAACAGAACCCAGCAGATTATCGCGATTCTTTCCACCCGTAGTGGATTCTCCATGACCGAGACGCAGCGCAGCCCCCAGATCGAGTTTACGCGCGAACTTGGCGAGGTGGTCATTTCGCACCAGCGCCGAGCGAATCTTGGTCAGGTTGCCTTCAGGCATTTCGGGGAAGCGGTTAAACACCCACGCGCCGACAATGAAATCCAAAACGGCATCGCCAAGAAATTCAAGACGTTCATTGTCTTCGATTGACTGTGAATGTTCGTTGACATAAGAGCGATGAGTCAAGGCACGTATCAGTAAAGATAGGTTGGAAAAGGACAGACCCAGCCTGCGGCTTAGGTCAGCTGCGGATTCAACATCCCGCGCATTTGGCTTGGACATGGGGAAACCTCCCGGAACTCAGGGAGCGCCAGACCCCGCCACTTCTGGGAGAGGGGCTCGCGTTCCATCAGTTCCAAATAAAATCGTAGCGCGACATTCATGCGACACTACGCCAAAAATTTTGAACGGGCTGAATTGTAACCTGAATTTTAAGGGAAAGTGGTTTTTTAAGATAAAATCAGTGCAGCTTTAGGAGGCACTGTGACCGAGATCAGCAACGAAACACGTTTTTTACACGCAGTTGAGATGGGATTAGGAGCATGGCAATGGGGAGACCGCATGATCTGGGGATATGGGCAAACGCACACAGACAAGGAAATCCGCGAAACGTTTGATGTTTCGCTTAATCTCGG
This sequence comes from Anaerolineaceae bacterium, assembly GCA_009885525.1. Lineage (GTDB taxonomy): Bacteria > Chloroflexota > Anaerolineae > Anaerolineales > Villigracilaceae > Villigracilis. The sequence continues at coordinate 1,191 of VFKN01000066.1, forward strand.
CATCCGCTTTGTAGATACCGCCGAAATTTATGGTTCCGGCTATTCCGAACGATTGCTGGGTAAATTCTTAAAAGAAACCGATCAGCCCGTATTGGTAGCGACGAAGTTCTTCCCATGGCCCTGGCGCTTTATCAAGGGAGCAATTCCGCGCGCGTTGAAAGGGAGTCTGGAACGGCTGGGACTGGAAGCAGTTGACCTGTATCAGATCCACTGGTCTTCACCGCTGATGAGTCCTGAGACAATGATGGACGGCATGGCGGAATGTGTTAAACGCGGGTGGACGCGCACGGTGGGCGTATCCAATTTCGATGAGAAGAAAATGATCCGCGCGTATACCACCCTTGCGCGCCACGGAATCCCGCTCGCGTCGAATCAAATTCACTATAGTTTATTGAATCGCGATGCTGAGAAAAATGGGACGCTGGCGCGCTGCAAGGAATTGGGCATCCGCGTAATCGCATACTCTCCGCTGGAGATGGGCTTGCTGACCGGGAAGTATTCATCCACAAATCCCCCGCCCGGAATGCGCGGCGCACAATACGCGGAGATGTTGAAGAAAATCCCGACGCTGATCAAACTGATGCAAGAGATCGGATTAAATCACGGCGACAAGATCGTCTCACAAGTTGCATTGAACTGGTTGATCTGCAAAGGCGCGCTGCCGATCCCCGGCGCGAAGAACGCCAAGCAAGCAGAGCAAAACGCAGGCGGCGCAGGCTGGCATTTGACAGATGAGGAAATGGCGAAATTGGATGAAGAGTCGGAGAAGGTAAGGGAATATCAAAAAGGTAATATTGGAAAAACAATATGAAATTGAGTTATCGTCCAGATATAGATGGATTAAGAGCAATTGCAGTTCTAGCTGTTGTCTTAAATCATGCCGGATTTAGACTATTCCCAGGCGGTTTTATCGGCGTTGATGTTTTCTTTGTAATTTCAGGATACCTGATTACCACAGTAATTTTAAACGAGATCAATGAAAATAAGTTCTCGATATCAAAATTTTACGAACGACGGATTCGCCGTATCTTCCCCGCATTGTTTGTTGTACTCGCTTTTACACTACTCATCAGCGCCGTATTATATGACGCAAACAGTTTCGCAGGAATTGGAAAAAGTATTACCGCCACAACGCTCTTTTATTCGAATTTCCTGTTCTGGGATGAGGCTGGTTACTTTGACAGCCCCTCCCAACTAAAACCGTTGTTACATACCTGGTCTCTGGCAGTTGAGGAACAATACTACATCATTTTTCCCCTGTTGTTGTGGTTCCTGAATCGCACCTTCAAAAACAAAACTTCATATATCCTAATATCCCTTACTGTTTTTTCGCTGGGATTAAGTATATATGGTGTTTACACCAATCCATCGGACGCGTTCTATCTCCCACATATGCGCGCATGGGAATTATTGATTGGCAGTATTTTATCTATTGGTTTAATACCTGTGTCAAAAAGCGTGGGTATTCGCAACATTTTGTCTGCCGTTGGACTTGCCTTAATTATCCTTCCTATTTTTATATATTCCGAAGAGACACTGTTTCCAGGCTGGAGCGCACTGGCCCCTACGCTGGGAACAGCATTGATCATCTACAGCGGCAGCATAAGCGGAGCCTTTGTCAATAGATTGCTTGGTTTACGCCCAATCGTGTTTATCGGGCTAATATCCTACTCTTTATACTTATGGCACTGGCCCATTCTTGTATTTGCGAAATATTATGCCATCAAGGAATTAACCTTAACACAGACCTATCTCTTAATGTTGATCATATTCGCTGTCACAGTGCTTTCATGGCATTTTATAGAAAAGCCTTTTCGATCAAAACCGGTCATCCTGGGAGGAAAAAAATTATTCGCATACGCCGCGATTATTATGACCGTGTTCATTGCAAGTGGAGTGTTTATTAACCTAAAAGAAGGATTTCCTCAAAATACATCAACAGCCCTAAGCAAAAACCCAAATAGATGGCAGGGTTGGGGTGGCTGTAAAAAACAAAATAGCAAATACTCGATCGAGGTATGTAATTTCGGTGAAAAACAAAAGACACCCAGTTTCCTATTGGTAGGCGATTCGTTCGCGCCTGCAGTGGGTTATGGAATACATCTGTCTGCTAAAAAATCGGGGGTCGCCGGGCAGATCATTTACAATCTCAGGTGTCCTCCTCTGCTAGGTATACGCCGCAATAAAGTACCCAAGTGCTTTAATAAAAACCAAAACACCATGAAATATATAGAAGATCATCCGGAAATACATACGGTTATTCTTATCGGAAGATGGGCAGTTTCCACAGAAGGGGCGCTGCACAGCAACAGTGAAACAGAAGAAACTCAAACATTATCCGATGGATGGTCGAAAATATCAGGCTCGAATAACCTTGATCTGTTTTCGGCAGGACTAAACCGTACTGTGGAAAAATTGATTTCGCTCAACCGCAAAGTTGTGATCATTTCACAAATACCGGAAATCGGATATGACGTTCCATCAGCCTATTCAATTGCCATGAGAACCGGAAGGGACATCAACAAGATCATTGCCCCGTCCCTGGAGCAATATCTATCCAGAAGCGGAAGAGTCAGAAACGCAATTGAAAGAATAGCCCAAAGTCATAATGTAACCGTTATTGACCCCAGTAAAACCTTATGTGACGACAAAACATGCTATGTTGAGCGCAATGGAAATCCACTGTATAAGGATGCAACACATTTATCCATTTATGAGTCTGAATATCTATCCTATTTATTTGATCCCATATTTGAAAACATGTCAAAATAGAGTCTTTAGCTGATTCTTTTCTGCGTCCAAAATCAAAGTGTAAGGTAATCAGTACTCGCCTTATACACTCGGGATAAGGCAAGTTAAAAAGAAATATTCTCTCGTGCGAGAGAATATTTCTTTTTAACTCTAAGTAAGATCCAATACTCAGTTATTCACTTGAATAAATTATTTAGTAGTGGGCCGCAATAAATGCTTATACCATTTACGCAAATCCATTACCAATTATTTCTCTGCCACGCCATGTTCGGCATCGAAGACATGCGAGTGCATATTGGCAATCCATTGCTTGCCGTCTTCGGTGACACGGAGGTATTGGAGGGCGTCCTGAATATAAGGGCTGACGCCTTCCCAGTAGAATGAGGCGTAATTCTTGCGCATATCGTTCGGGGATTTGTAGCCGAACTTTTTGTCATAGCCAAGTTCATGAAATTCATAAAACAAAGCCGGGGTCTTGCGTAAATAATCAGGGTCACCCAGCTGACCGATGAAATCCGCGGCGCGCACCAAGCCGCCGAGTCCTTTGGTGTCTTTATAAAAATCATCGGGTGGAGATGGGAAGCGTGTCATTTCAATATAGGAAGCGACCAGATCAGCATCCAGAAATTTGGTCATATCCTGAAGCAAACCGGAGCCAAAGCGTTCTTTGACAAATAATTTACTGCGGTTAACATGATAGGGTGTCAGTCCAACATCCGTGCCTTCTGGGGAAATGTAGACCTGCTCCTCTCCTACGCCTGTGGCAAAATGCTCCTTGGTATCCTGCCTGCAGACTCCTTTAACGTAGCCGATATCATGGCAGAGAGTCGCGATCATAAAATGCATCCAGTCACGCGGAGTGACGCCACCCTCGCGTAAATGTTTCCCTTCGATGATCGCCTGCCCCGCAAGCGAGACCATGATGGTATGGTCAACATCATGATAGAGCGCGTCAGAATTCGCGATATTTTCCAAAGCCAGCCTGCCGCACCAAGCAACGATGCGTCCGAATACAGGATCTATCTCGCCATATGTACGATGGTAAACGACACGCAACTGTTCGACAAACATGTCAATAGTTAGTTCCTGCCAGCTGATCATCATAAGGTCACCTCAACTATAAAAATGGGAAATGGTAAGAATGCCGCAAAAGTGTACCAGAAATTTGGCGGGATGTTTACTTTAATATGAGTTTATTCCGAGTTTATAATTGGCAGACCATGCAAAACACCCCCCCTCTGATTCTGATCGTTGGTCCTACGGCTGTCGGTAAAACTGAACTCGCGATCCAACTCGCGGAAAATTTGAACGGCGAGATCGTCTCTGCGGATTCGCGTCTCTTTTATCGCGGGATGGATATTGGAACCGCCAAGCCGTCAGCAGAAGAATGCGCGCGCATACCGCATTATTTAATTGACATTGTAAATCCGGATGAGACGTTAAGCCTGGCGGTTTTTCAACAAAAGGCAAAAGAGATCATCGCGGATATTCACGGACGAAACAAACTACCCTTTTTGGTTGGCGGAACGGGTCAATATGTGCGCGCGGTCACCGAGGGATGGACTCCGCCGAAGGTAACGCCGGATGAGAAATTAAGGGAGGTTTTGGAAAAGATGAAGGATGAAAACAGCACGGAGTGGCTACACGCCAAACTGAAAGTATTAGATGAAGCTGCGGCAGAAAAAATAGATGCACGTAATGTGAGAAGAACCATCCGCGCGCTGGAGGTGATATTTACCACGGGGAGGAAATTCTCCGAGCAGCGCGGACAGGTTGAATCTCCATATCAGCTCGTTACCATTGGGCTTATGCGCCCAAGATCTGAATTGTATGAAAGAGTCGATCAGCGCATCGAGGCGATGTTTGCAAATGGATTTGTTGACGAAGTGAAGAGTCTGCTCGCTAAAGGATACCTACCCACACTGCCGAGTATGTCTGCGATTGGATACCGCGAGTGTGTCAAAGTGGTGCAAGGAGAGATTAGCGAAGAGCAAGCAAAAATCGAGATGAAGCGCATTACGCGCGTCTTCGTACGCAGGCAAGCCAATTGGTTTAAGGAATCCGATGCGCGCATCCGCTGGTTTCATCCGAGTCAGGAAAACACTGCCGAAGAAGTCGAGCAATACATTGTTAACGAATTACAAAACAAAATGCTATAATTGAATAATAAATTTTTCAAATCGCTATCTGGAGATCGTATTCACTAAAGGAGGAAGCATGAACAACCGTCCGTGGCTGGGGCATTATGATAAGGGTGTACCGCACACAATCGAATATCCGCAAAAGCCGCTGTTTCATTTTTTGGAGGAATCTGCGCGCAAGTATCCTGACCGTGCCTGTACAATATTTAAGGGCGCGGTCATTTCATATCGTGAGATGGAAGAAGAGACCAACCATATGGCTGCCGCGCTGGTTGAGATGGGTGTGAAAAAAGGCGACCGCGTGGGAATCTTCATGCCCAATTTGCCGCAATTCGTTGTTGCCTATTTCGGCATTCTCAAAGCAGGCGGCGTGGTCGTGGCGGTAAACCCCACCTACCCGCCCGACGAAATCCTGACTCCTGTAAATGACGCAAACATTGAGATCATGTTCACGCTAAGCATGTTTTACAATAAGTTGAAAGCAGTGCGTGAAAGATCCAAACTGAAGAAGATCATCGTTTCAAACCTGAAAGAATCCCTGCCCCCGATTACGCGTTTGTTATTCACGCTATTCAAAGAGAAGAAGGACGGGCATCGTGTGGACGCGCTCGCGAATGGCGATGTGTGGATGAAGGATTTGCTCGCCAAGCACGCGACCTCACCCAAGCCGAATATTGATATTTCGCCCGATGACACCGCCCTCTTCCAATATTCCGGCGGAACAACAGGTGTGCCGAAAGGCGCGGTTGCCATGCACAGAAACGTGGTGGCGAATACGCTCCAGATCAAAAACTGGATGCCCGCGCTTGAAGCCGGTAAAGAAGTGGTCTTGATGGGTATTCCGCTTTTCCATGTATACGGCATGGTGGCCGGGATGAACTTTGCCATGTCTAATGGCGCAAGCATGGTGATGATTCCCAACGCGCGTGATTTGAAAGACGTATTGGAAAATATCAGCAAATATAAAGCGACGATCTTCCCCGGTGTGCCTTTGCTTTATAACGGCATCAACAATCACCCTGATGTAAAAGCGGGCAAATATGACCTCTCTTCCATCAAGGCTTGCATCTCGGGTTCGGCGCCATTAATGCGCGAGACAAAAGAGCAATTTGAAAAACTGACCGGCGGAAAGGTGTTTGAAGGCTACGGCTTATCCGAAGCGCCGACAGCCACACATTGCAATCCACTTGAAGGCATGAACAAGACCGGCTCGATCGGTATGCCGCTGCCAGATGTGGACATCAAGATCATTAGTCTTGACGACGGCGAAACAGAACTCTCACAAGGTGAGATTGGCGAAATCATTGTGAATGGTCCGCAGGTGATGAAGGGCTATCACAACATGCCCACCGAAACAGCCAACAGCCTGCGCCTTATGAAAGACGGCAAGACATGGTTGTACACCGGTGATATAGCGCGCATGGATGAAGACGGCTACTTTTACATCGTTGACCGCAAGAAGGAGCTCATCAAGCCGGGTGGATTCCAGGTGTGGCCGCGCGAGGTCGAAGAAGCCATCTCGGCGCATCCCAAAGTTTTGGAAGTAGGCGTGGGCGGCATCCCTGATCCGCAGCGCGGCGAGACCGTAAAAGCGTGGATCGTTGTAAAACCAGGTGAAACTTTAACCGAAGCGGAACTCAAGGCTTTTTGCAAGGAACACCTTGCGCCGTATAAAGTCCCCACGCATTATGAGTTTAGGAGTGAGTTGCCCAAGACAACAGTTGGAAAGATATTACGCCGTGAGTTGGTAAGGCAGCATAAAGAAGGCGGAAAGTAAAAAAAAATAAAAGTGGCTGTCCATAAAAAGAACAGCCACTTTTATTTTAATAATTTTCTACCGTACATTTCCCTCGTAAAAAACCCTAAAGGTCTTTCTCGTTAATTGGAAATTTACGAAGGTAAAGCAGACCTTTAGGGTTTGCATGTACGGTAGAGAATTTAATAATATAAATTACTCAACATTTCAAATAAGATTAATCCAAAAGCATCTCAATGATACGGCTATTATCTGCAAGGCGTTCAGCAAGCATGCGCCCAAGCCATTCATGCAGTGACGCAGCAATCGCGGGGTCTTCCTGCTGAATCTTATCCAGATTTTTTGTGGTCAAGCGATAAAACGTACTCGGGACATCAGCTCTTACAGAAGCGGTACGCAAACCGCCAAGATATAACGTCATCTCACCAACCGTGACACCGCTCTGCACACTTCGTAGCCGCGTCTTCTGTCCAGCGGAGGTTTCAAACTCCACGGTTAAATGACCTGATTCAATAAAGAATAAATCGTTAGCGGCTTCTCCCTGTTTAATCAAATACTCACCTGCTTGAATAGACTCTACTTGAATATATTGCTTTAAACGCTTCAAGCCGGGAAAGGAATGACTCATGTACGATAAAATGCTGTCTACAAAATCCACTTTATTTTCTTTTGATTCTTTTGATTCTTTTGCGAGCAATTTATTCTCACACCATTCAATGCCATAATCCAGCGTGGGATGGAGCGAGAACATATCGTTTTCATTTTCGACGAGACCGCCATTTTCGATTTGTCTGCGCACCTCATCGGAAAGGTCTACCCACGTCATTACGATATTGTTAGCATCCGTCAATTGCTTAAGACGCGTAATACCGAATATCGCAGAAGAATCAAGTCGATTAACGTACTTAAAATCGAGCACGAGATACTTCAACGGCTGAGAATTCTGTACGGACATTCGTTCACGGGTATTTTGCAGTATGCGCTGGATGGAACCAAAAAAGATATATCCCTGTAAACGCAGGATGTGAATCTGGGCGCCTTTTTCTACCAATATCTTTTTTTGTCTTTTCGAACGCCCTGCTTGACTATGGAAGGTATCTCCCGAAAAAATATTCTTTATCACGCTCACGCTTCCGTAGCTAGCCACAAATAATAGCGCAGCGATGATAATCCCTGCACCGATTGCCTGCAGGAAGCCAAATACTTCAATAACAATAAGCATCACCCATATAAGAATATAGTCCATGCGGGGCAATAGTTTGTAATAATCGATCAGCCATTCTGCCATAAAAGAAACGCCAAGCATAAACAACATTCCGCCCAGTACTGGTCGCGGAAAATACGAGAGGATAGATGCTCCAAAGAAAAGCGCAAGTCCGCATAAAACCCCAGTGAAAACACCCACAAACCTGCTCTTTACATTGAATCGATTCCCAAGCGCGGAAAGCCCCAGCGTTTGATAACCAACGATGCATCCCAAAAGACCGCCGACCAAGGTCGCACCGCCGGCAGAAATCAGTTCGCGGTCAAGATTAACATCTTCCTTGTAGATCACTTCCAACCCACTGGCATTCAATAAAAGCGAGATGACGCTTAATCCAAGCAGAGTTGCGAATGTGTCGAAATGACTGAAGATCGCGCCCCATTGAACCATTACTAAATTATCCAATGTGAAGGGTTTGAACAATCCACCTTCGGGGAAAGGTCCAAGCAGCCAGCCGTTTGCGCTTGCTTGTTGTATTGAAATATCCGCAACAAAGATATATGCATAAAAAAGTATGATTGTGAAAATAACTGCGCCCGGCATGATCAGAAAATGATTGAAGCGTCGCAGAGTTATTGACTTTTGAAAAAAGTAAGTCCGTTAATCTAGCCAATCGAGTTTAGAATTACGCAAACAGGCAAACAAGCGTTTTTGAGAAATTCGGGTTCGAGAAATGC
>VFKN01000198.1 GCA_009885525.1 Anaerolineaceae bacterium
GTTTCAAGCCCTTTTATATCTAGTAAAAGATCAGGCATCCGAGAATCCTCTTCATACGTTGGAATATTTTTAATAACAAACAGAAAACAAGAAAGCGTGCTGATTATACCTAATTCTATTGGGGCGTCAACTCAACAATCTTGGCGGGGTTTTTGGAGATTTTTTTCACCACAAAGTACGCGGCACTTATACCGCACATCATCCCCGTATGAGGACTGCATACGTTGCACAGTGCGGGTGAAGTCACAAAGGAAGAAAGGCGCGAAGGTGTTAATTCGCCCTCCCTTTGTGTGCTTTGTGTCCTTCGTTTTTAAAGGTTTTTCAAAAAATGAACACACGCCCGATTTGATATTTGCGTTTGTATTATTATATTGATATGGTTATACTTGCGCATATGTCTCTCCCAAAAAACATTGGTCGCTATAAAATCGAATCCGAGTTGGGGCGTGGCGGCATGGGGACCGTATATCAAGCATTTGATCCAAAAACCAACCGCGAAGTCGCGATTAAGGTTTTACCGCGCGAAATGTTACACGATCCGATTTTCCGCGCGCGTTTCGAGCGGGAAATCAAAACACTGGTCGGCCTGGAACATCCCCACATCGTAACAGTCTATGATGTAGGCGAGGAGGATGGACAGCCCTATTTTGTAATGCGTTATATGCAAGGCGGTTCACTTGCAGACCGCATCAAGACAGGGAAGATATCCCTGCAAGAGACCGCCAACATTATCGAAAAAGTTGCAAAAGGACTTGCCTACGCCCACAAAAAAGGATTAATTCACCGCGACTTGAAACCCGACAATATTCTTTTCGACAACGAAAACACCCCTTGTATTTCAGATTTCGGCATTGCAAAATTATCAGGCGGAACAGGGAATCTCACCGACAGAAGAACGATTGGATCACCCGCGTACATGAGTCCCGAACAAGCACAGGGAGATGATCTGGACGCTCGCAGCGATGTCTACAGTTTGGGTGTCATCATTTATCAAATGCTCAGCGGCAAACAACCATACAATGCGGGTACAGGCATTGGCGTTGCGGTTAAGCACATCACCGAACCCATACCTGAAATTTTGAGAGCCCAGCCTACCTTGCCGTTCGCAATGGACATGGTCATCAAGACTGCCATGGCAAAAAACCGCGAACATCGCTACGCCACAGCCGTTGACCTGGCAAAGGCGCTTAACCAAATCGCACTTGGCCGCGAAGGCGACTTTTCCTCCACAGGCAATTCATCTCAATCTTTATTTGGAAAAACAAGTTTGGTAATCATAGGGATGGTCCTGCTGGTTGTCGTTGTCGGCTTTTTCTTATTACGTGATCAATTATTTACGCCTGCCGCACCTCCCCCTCCCACGCTTGCGCCAACTGCTACATTGACTGCCATACCAACGAGCAGCCCAACGCAGCAATCTACCGCCACGGTCATTCCCGCAACAGAATCGATTCCATCTCCATCGGCAATCCCTTTTGCACCCAACTGTTCATCGGTGACGATCATCCCTACACCGGCTATTAGAGAACTCGATAAAACCTGCGTGGAAAAAAATCCTTACACCCTTCTATCTATTCCCGAAGGCACAACTTTTCAATCCTTGGATCCCGACTTTTTCTGCAAAATAGAAAACACACGCAATGGGAAAAGTGCCCTATCCTGCACTGGCAAGCCTGCCTTTTCATTTGACCTGAAAATTTGCACCCCGAGCAACTTCAGCACGGATATTATCAAATGCCCACAAGCCTCCGTCTTCGACTCAGTCAATCAATGCTGCACGGCTGCGCCGCCCCAGGACGCAGGCTGCACCATTATCGAATTAGATATTCGCTCCTGCCCATAATCAGATGGGAAAACTTTATCTCGTCGCCACGCCCATTGGAAATCTTGAAGATATCTCTGCGCGCGCGCTTCGCATTTTGCGCGAAGCAAGTCTGATCGCGGCGGAAGATACGCGTCATACGGGCGTGCTTCTCCAACATTATGAAATAAAATCAAAAACAATCAGTTATTTTGAGCACAATAAAATTCATAAATTGGAAACCATCCTCGAACATCTTTCAAACGGGGATGTGGCGCTGGTCTCGGATGCGGGAACGCCCGCGATTAATGACCCCGGCTACGAGTTGATCAAAGCCGCGCTTAACGCGGGATTCGACGTGGTGCCAGTGCCCGGCGCATCCGCGCCGATCTCTGCATTGATCGCCTCAGGCCTGCCCACTGATTCATTTCTATACCTCGGCTACCTCCCCCACAAATCAAATGAACGCCGCAAAACCGCAGAACAAGTTGACAGATTGCCCTACACGCTTATCTTCCTTGAATCCCCTCACCGAATTATTGATTCACTTGAAGACCTGCTTACGGTTTTAGGCAACCGTCAAATTTGTGTCGCACGCGAAATGACCAAGATGTTCGAAGAGTTCTGGCGCGGAACAATTAGCAGCGCAATTGAACACTTCAAATCCCAACGCCCGCGCGGAGAGTTTACACTCGTGGTCGCAGGGAAATCGAAAGACGAATCAACTTTGTGGACGGAAGAAGAACTGCGCGCCGCGATCCAAAAGGAATTGGGAAAAAATAAATCCGCGAAGGAACTTTCCGCGGATCTTTCAGAAATTTCGGGGTGGGCAAAAAAAGATGTGTACGCGCTGATCAATTCGATGAAATAAAAAATCCGAGATTTCGAAATCCCGGATTTTTTTATTTACACATGCGGTATGACTTTTGCTGCCAATTTTTCTTTGGGTTGAAAACCGGTCATGCGCTCTTTGATCTCACCGCTTTTGAAAAGCATCAAAGTGGGAATACCCATCACGCCATATTGCATCATCACGTTGGGATTCTGATCCGCGTCAAGTTTAACCACCTTGACCTTGCCGTCCCATTCCTGAGCAAGCTGCTCCACGATGGGGGCGATCATCTTACAGGGCTGACACCAGGTCGCGGTAAAATCGACCAACACGGGCAATTCGTTATTAAGCACTTCGGCTTGAAAATCTGATTCGGTTACATATTTAACTTCGGTCATTGTTACCTCCGCCCAATTAGATGCGCCAACAATCTTGAATATTACGTTGACGCTATGATTTTCGCGTGATAGAATACAGCCCGCTTTAGAAACGGGCGCGTAGCTCAATGGTAGAGCATCGGCCTTTTAAGCCGTTGGTTCGGGGTTCGAGCCCCCGCGCGCTCACAAACGGGCATAATGGTATTTTTTGTATAAATGCTATTTAATCGTTAGGGCACATACATTACCTAACGATTGCCCCTTCAATCAAAGTCCCTGCATTGTTGCGCAGGGACTTTGATTTTAACCAATACAGATATCTACTAACTTCAAAACCTTCGGGTATATCGATCAACATACATTCTTCGCCATCAGCATTCAGAAACCAGCAATCCTCATGAAAACGATAAACTTACGGGCCTGACTGATATGCTCTACCGCATGGGCAAAGTCCAGATGTTCCCTTGCGTTTGCCCGTTTCGATTTGAGAAAGATATGGTTTGCTGATCTTTACTTTATCGGCAAGTTGCTGCTGGGTTAGTCCGCGATATTTGCGCCAAACTTTGATGGGATTTTCATCATCCAGAATGGCATAGACTACCGCGGAGGGGATAAGTTCCTCGTCGCCACGTTCAATTGCCGCGTTGATCCTGTCAAAGTCGCGAATATCTTGCAAGTCTTCTTCGTTCATCTTTGGATTCTAAGACTTATTCCCGTTTGGACTCTCCCCCACCCAAGCGGACATCCGTTCCCGTCCGTGAATCCGTGACAAAGTCCGTTGACTACCCATATTGTCACACCTCCTTCTCCTCATCCTCCCTTGCCGCTTCCCCGCGTTCCATCTTCTTCTTCAAATACTCGGGCCATTGACTGGTATCTTCCGACTGCAAGAATGTCAAACTCGCGCCATTCTGATTTAGGATATCGCTTGCGCGGCAATTCAAGACAGCCTTCGCCGCGTCAATACCTGAACGCGTAACTCCTGCAACGCCGTGACTCAATGTGCTTGCGCCGCATAAAAATAATCCGTCAAATTCGGTGCGCGGCGAGAAGGCGAACGGCCCCACCTGCTTCACGCTTTTTTCGATGCCGTATAAATTTCCGCGTGTGGCGTTGAGATAATGTTCGTTGGTCAGCGGCGTGCCGAGGCTGTAAAACGTGATGTGCTTGCTCAAGCCGGGGATGCGCTTCTCCAGTCCGCGCACCATGCGCCAGGCGAGGTCTTCCTTCATTCCTTCGTAGTCAGCGGGACGCGCGCCGTATTGTGTGTGCGCCCATTTTTCAAAAGCGTCGTAGCCGACGAAGGCAAACGACTCGCAGGTGTGTTGTCCGCTGTGCATCTTCGAGGGGTCTTTTAATGTTGTCACTGTTAAAAACATTCCGGGCGGAGTTTCATCTTTCAAAACCGCGTCGGTGAGTCCATCGGTGTAAATCTTATCCACGTCGGCGTGATCGTAGTACCAGAAGTTGCCCGAGTCGAGCCCGCCGTCGCGCCGAAGGTCCATATCGGTGGCGAAAAATAAACTCAGGCACGAAGTCGAATACTTGACCGTATCCACTTTGCGTTTTAATTTCACGGATAAATGCTCGCGCCCGATGAGTTGACCAAATGTGATTTCAGGATCGGCGTTCGAGATGACAACCTCCGCGCGAATTTCCTCCCCCGAATCGAGTTGCACGCCCAAAACTTTTTTGCCCTCGATGAGAATTTTCTTCACGCGCGTGTTGAGTCGAATCTCGCCGCCCGCTTTTTTCAACGCGCGGACAAATGCGCGCGGCAGCGCGAACGCCCCACCCAGCGGATAATATCCACCAGCAAGATAATGATGCGTGATGCCCGCATGGACGAACGCCGAAACCTGCGAAGGCGGCAAGCCGTGATCGCCCGCTTGCGCCGCCAGCACGCCACGCAAAACGGGATCGCTGATATGCGCGTTGATGAAATCCGCGCCGGTTGCACGAATCCATTTAAGCACACTGCCCGCGCCCAGCGCGGATTTTATCGGGTTGCTCAAATTGCCAAGGCTGGAAAGTCCGTCCATCATCGCGATTAAATCTTTGAAGTAAGAATCGATTCCCTGCGCTTCATGCGGAAAATGGCTCTTGAGTCGTTCGATTAAATTATCCTTGCCTTTGGGGAAATCCACGCGCTTATCGCCGACGATGACGTGATCGTAACCATCGGGGTTGAGTTCGACAAAAGTTAAATCCTGCGAAACACCGAGTCCCTCATAAATACGACGCAGCCCGCCGCCTTCTTCAAGGCTGCCGATGTAATGCACGCCCGGGCTAAAGCGATAACCCTCAAGCGTGAACGAGTGCGTCCATCCGCCGGGACGATCATGCTGTTCGAGGACGAGAACTTTCTTACCCGCCTGTGCCAATGCGACCGCGGCGGTCAATCCGCCTGCGCCCGAGCCGATGATGATTGCGTCATAAGATGACATGATTGTTCTCCTGAATAATAGACGTTATCGGAAATTAGCCAGCAAAGATTAACTCTTCTACTTCAAGCTGTTTTCAATCCCGAAGGGATGGCAAGATTATAGAAAACGGCGCAAATTCGCATCA
>VFKN01000155.1 GCA_009885525.1 Anaerolineaceae bacterium
CAACTGCAAACAACCAAACACTTGTATAGAACGAGATCATGCGATCCGACCAGGCGATCTTCCAACCCATGTTTTCATTTCCGATAAACTGGCGGAGGATCATCGGGTTGATCGTATTCTGCCACGCCGATTGAATTTCAGGCAGCGTGTACATGGTTTTTTGTCCGAACAAAAAGAACGAACGCTCCGGCAGTTGGTGGCAGAAAAAAGAGTAAATAAAGTATATCGTCTTTCCCGCGCCCGTCCAACCAACATACATGAAGTAGGGTGCGAGAAAAGGCATGAATACCCACAATCCATAAACAGCGAGGAAAAGTTCAAACCAGTGGCTGGACAGCCACTCCCCAACGGATCGTGATTTTTTTGAATTCGATGGTGAGATGGCTGTAGACATTCAGTCCTTATGGCGCATTGGGTTCAGGTGCGCGGTTGAGATTGGCTCGATAAAAGGCTTTGGCTTGTTCCAAATCAAACGCTTCAAAGCGTTGCAACCGCCCCCATGAAGTTATTACAAGAGGAACATCGAGGGAGGGCCAGGGATAGGCGATTAGTTTTTCACCGCCTAATTCATCCATAACTGATTGGATTTGTGCTTTCAAATTTGTGCAGCCTGTTTCATCAAGGAGGTCGCAGTTGTACCAGAGAATGACATATCCATGTTCAAGATTATGGACAAGATAACCCGCAGGAAATTTGTAATTATTCTTATCATAAAACCCTGCGCGGGCTTCTTCCGCATAATGCAGTCCTGATGTTGGAGGGTCGGAATTATATTCGCCCGGATCGCTATCGTTTGGAATATGGGGGTCGCTTACCATCACCGCGATAGATTCACCAGCTGCTGGCTTTATACCCTGCCAAATCATTAAGCCAATGACTAAAAGAATAGCAATCCCAACAACGCCCCAGATAAGGTTTCGGGTTAGATTTTTTCTGCGACTATGTTCTCGTGTCTGTTGTCGTCTTGTTTTTGAATTCATAATTATCCTGTCTCATAGGGACGCAAACAGGCGTTAATCCTATTGACGCCTGTTGTTGTAACGTTTATTGAATTTCGAATTCGATTTCTTCTTTATAATCCAAACTATCCTTGCGAACATACACGGTCAACATCCACTGACCGCTATCGCTGAAACTGGCCTTGATGGAATACTTGCCGCCGCCTTGCTCAGTGGCTTGACCGCTCATGCCCATGCCTGCCATGGAAGGATGTTCCGCATTTACATCCACCTTCGCGCCTTCAATCGGATTGCCATCCTTGTCGGTGATGGTCAACAATACTTCCACGTCACCCGTTGTTGCCGGGGACGGATTGGATGTGACAACGATGGTTACGTCTTTAGACGCAGCGGACTCTTGCGCCGGGGCTGAGGTAGCCTCTTTCATCGGCATGGAGGCGGATCCTCCGCAAGCCGAAAGCAGGACAGCCAAAACGACGAGCAAACTAACAAAAACTATTTTACGCATTACATTTCTCCTATAGATTAATTTGTCATTGCAAGGAGGGTGTTTTTCCCGACAAAGCAATCCTAAATTGTAGGGGATTGCTTCGTCGCAAAGAGCAGAGCGCTCCTCGCAACGACATGTTATTCAACAACATTGATGACCAACATCAAACCGCCAGGCTCAACATTGTCGTTGGTGGTGTGGTGCAGGATGTGACAGTGCAGCATCCATTGTCCGGTTTCGGTCGCGATGAATTCAATATCGTAGCGTTCGCCCGGCGCAACGCTGATGGTGTCCTTGGTCAACTGTGCTACTTCGGGAACAGGATGCCCATCCGTTGCAACGATCTTGAATGGCATGCCATGCAAATGCATGGGGTGAATCAATTGACCAATTCCCATCAAACGCAACCGCACAATTTCGCCTTTTTTAACCGTGATCGTCTCAGTGGACGGAAAAGCCTTGCCGTTGATCGTGAAATAATTCGGCTCCATTCCACTAACTGGCATGGCGGCGTATGTCTTTCCATCCTTCGTCCGCCATTCCGAAAGCATCAGGACTTTATCCACGGCGGGCGGATTTGTTTCGGGTTCTTTAGGATCAATGATGAAGGGCGCATAGAGTCCTGCGCCCACTTGCACATCCCCATCAAAATGCGAGTGGTACATGAATGTTCCGGCGGGCTTGGCGATAAATTCATAGGTGAATGTTCCAGCGGGTTGAATGGGATCCTGCGTAACGCCGGGCACGCCATCCATCGCATTCGGCACTTCAACGCCATGCCAGTGAATAGTGGTGGGCTCGGGCAGTTCGTTCTTCACGATGATACGCACATGATCGCCTTCTGTGACGTGGATCAGCGGGCCGGGCACGGTTCCGTTATACGTATACGCGGTGACTGTCACGCCCTTCAAGATATTCCACTGAACCGCTTTGGTTGTCAACTCGAAAATTTTCACCCCATTCTCCACGCGGAATTTCAGCGGCTTTCCGCCGATTGATTCAGTGGCAGGCTGAACATTTGGCGCGGTGATTGGTTCCATCATATGCGCAGCTTCCGGATTTTTTGCCGTCATGCTGCCAGGAGTAGCCACCATCATCGGCGCGGCAGGCGCGCACGCTGCCAAGATCAGTGCTGTAACAATAAGCGAAAACAACAATACTTTCTTTTTCATCAATTTTCCTCTCAGAATTGGAGTAGCAAATTAAATATAAGATCATCCCCTTATCTCCGACAGCGCAATATGGCGTGTCAAAATATAGGCCATTTTGCCTATGTAACGGAAGCAGGCGCTTTGACCTCAAGCGCCTGTTGAATGGATGCGATCAACTTTACATCCGCCCTCTGCTGTGGATTGTCTGCAATGGACATCCATGTCTGCCCGTCATTTCCATGCAGGATTAATGTGACCGGCTCGCTTGCATTTCCATAAACCAATAAAACTACCATCTGGCAGTCGCATTCTTTTGTTCCATGATGTGGGCAGCAACAGCTTTCAGGCGTGTGACGTGCCGCGCGTAAATCAAACGTCAGCATGGTGCGCAGGCTTGCCTTTGATAATTGCTTCTTGACCCACGACAAAGTTTTGTCGCAAGGAAGATCAAGTGAAGAAAAGGAAGGGGAAATGTTCATAAGCACCTCAGATGACTCCATTATACGGAATCACCTAATGTGTACACAGAGCTGCGTGGCGTATTTGTGAGTAGGCAAAATTGCCTATCCCAAAAGGCAACAGCATCGCTTGTCTGATGCATTCTTTTCGTTGGCATCAAGCATCCCCATCATCGTGTTCAGAACACCGATGAGATGCGATTCAATAAATTTATTTATGCGTACAGAATAGTGCTTGTGCGACTATATCTGGCATGTGAGCGGACGCGCTTCCTTTAAGTTTCTGTGGTTATTCCCAAAAAATATGGTCGCGAAACTTTCCTCATCTTGTATGTTGATCAGATAGATTTAGTTTTAAGGCAACCCCGCACACGGGGCTTACGAATCTGATTTGCTTGCCTTAAAACTAAAATTCTCTACCGTACACGCAAACCCTAAAGGTCTGTTTTACCTTCGTGAATTCCCAATTAATGAGAAAGACCTTTAGGGTTTTTTACGAGGGAAATGTACGGTAGCAAAAACTAAAATTAAAAATAGAACTCAAAAACTGCTATACTTGCGGCAGCTCCAAACTTGGCGTGGGACATTCAAAGGCATGACAACCTCCACAACAGAATTTCTTCAGCGACTTATTGATTTTTGAAAAAAGTAAGTCCGTTAATCTAGCCAATCGAGTCTGATTACCTTACACATTTGAATTTTGAGATAAAGGGATTACAACAGGCTTTAGCCTGATATTAGATAAATGCGCTTTGAAAGTTGGCAAGACATTAATGGCGGTAG
>VFKN01000185.1 GCA_009885525.1 Anaerolineaceae bacterium
CAGGCCGGGGTTGCTCTCTGCGCCGTCCCCGGCGCAGGGTTTCCTCGCAAACCGCCGCCGAGGACGGCGGCTGGAGCATAGGTTAATGACAACCTTTGCGTGCACACCAATACTCTATCTAATCCGGTATTTTTCTCGGAAAAGTAACCGTAATTTCCGTACCCTTGCCCAACTCCGATTCGACTTGAATGGAACCTTTCAACGCAATGGTGACCAAATTGTGAACGATCGCCATGCCCAGCCCTGTCCCGCCTGATGAGCGCCCGGTGGTGAAGAAGGGTTCGAAAACGCGGTCACGCACTTCCGCGGACATGCCATTGCCGTAATCCTTCACGCTGACGCTGAATTTATCCGCGCCCGCAGTTCTGATATAGATTTCCGCCAAACCGCCTTCCTCACCTTGATAAGCGTAGCGTTGAACGTTGGTCAGAAAGTTCAATAAGATTTGGGATAAATAGCCGCGATACCCTATCCAGTTTTGTTCCGTCGGACTTAACGAATCTTTGATCTCAATCTTCAACCCCGATTGGCGGAAATGCGCCTTTGCCAAATTGACGATCTCGCGGACAGTCTCCGAAAGCGATATGGACTCTTTGACATCGGTCAACTGGCTGACGGAGACTTTCTTGAAATCCTGCACCAGCAAATGCGCGCGCCGCACATTGCCTTTGATAAGACCCAGGGCGTCATTAAAATCTTCGACGATCTGACTCGAATCAGGATCCGCGGCAAGTTTCTCAAAGGTCGAGCTGCCCAATCCCCGCTCCATGATGCTGGCCGCCGTGCTGATGACACCCAACGGCGTATTCAATTCGTGGGCGACTCCCGCGACCATCTGCGTCAACGCGCGCTGACGTTCGATCTCCATTTGGTCCGCCAGCGTGCGCTGGTTTAATAGTTCGCGGAATTCGCGCTCGTTGACCGAGCGGATCTGGTTGCTCAAGACCGCAAACAGATTAAGGATCGAGTCGGGCGAAGCCGCCGCGATGGTATTCATCAACAGGTTGCGGTCAATCACCAGGAATTCGCTATCCACCAGCGCAGTGACAGACGCCATGCGCGGCTCGTTGCTGAGCAGCGCCAATTCGCCAAACACACCGCCAGCCTCCAAGTGACCGAGAGGAATTTCTTCCCCTTTTTCATCGTAGCGATAAATTTTTACATTGCCGGACAGAATCAAATACATGGCACCGGACGGATCGCCAATTTTAAAGATGGTCTCGCCTGCCCCGTAGCGAAAGCGCGGCGCGATCTCGGCAATGTGCTCCAACTGCTCGTTGGAAAAAGGCGACAGAAATGAGAACTGACGCAGCAGCTCCGCAGTATTCATAAGATCAGGCTGCGCGCATCCAAAGCGTGGACATGGCGAGACAGTGGCGGAAGGTCAAATCCAGCAGAGACTCGGGCATGACCATTTTGCCCTGCAGCACGTACACGTAATCTGCCGTGCCGTGTGTTTCAGCAATGTGAATCATGGATTTGGTGCCCTGCGAAAATATCTTATGTCCTTCAGGCGTCTTCATAATCGGTTCGGTCGCTTCCAATTCAGTGCAAATGGCATAGATCACATTCGGCGGGCTGTAACTCAGAACATCGCGGCTATCAAAGATGATGCCTGTGATCAGGTCTGGGCTTTCAAATCCGGCGCCGGAGAGACGCAGCGCGGAAAACATCTGTTCCTTGCTTTCGGACAAAATGCTAACTGAATAAGCGACTTCCGAAAGCAATTTGCTATAGAAGACGGAATACCATTGGCGCACGCCGCTCTTGATCAGGGTATATAGCTTCTGCTCGGTGGCGTCCACTTTCGAGATGTAACCGGAGATGTCGTAATCATCGATCACGTTGCGTTCCGGCGCGATTCCGGGCTGCCCGGTGCGGATATAAAGCTGGGACGACCAATTTTTCATCTCGCCGCGGATCTGTTTGCACAGGTCGAGCCCCGCATGATCGGTTTCCATCACGACGTCAATCAACGCGACGGCGACGGTAGCGCCGGGTTTTCCGGCAACCGCCAATTTGGTATTCAATAATTCGACGGCTTCCGCTTTACTGGCGGCGGTATAAATCTTGAGCGGCAAGTCGTAGATCCGCATATCCCGCAGCGCCAGTTTTGTTACCGTGAGCACATCGGGCTCGTCATCCACCAACAGTATGTTCCATTCTTTAAAAAGCATGTCAGCGCATCTCCTGATTCAATAAATTGTTTTTAGATTGAAGGCAGTATAGCAGATTCCAGATGAGATAACAAATACTTGCGGATTATAATCAAGCATGATTAATTACAATTCCTATAAGCAGCAAGTCGTGGATACCTGTCACGCCCTTTTGGAACGCGGATATTTAAAAGCGACCGAGGGCAACATCTCCGCACGGATCAAGGGAGAGAACGCGCTCGCGGTTACGCCGTCTAATTACGATTACGAGAAAATGCAAGCGGATGATATTTGCATATTAAACCTAGATACAAAACAACTTGAAGGTGAAAAGAAACCTTCCATCGAAAGCGGAATGCACGCGGCGGTATATCAAGTCCGTGCGGATGCGCACTGCATCATCCATACACACCAGCCGTATGCGAGCGCGTTGGCATTGATCAACATGCCGATCCCCGCGCTATTTGATGAGCAGGTCAGGTATTTAGGGCGCAGCGTGGATATCATTTCTTATGCGCCATCGGGGACGGGTTTTCTCAAGAATGCGGTGAAGTCAAAAGTGAAGAACAATAACAACGCCTATATTTTACAAAATCATGGCGTGCTGATTCTCGGCGGGACGATGGAACAAGCCATTCATAATATGGCGCTGCTCGAAAAATGCGCGCTGACTTATTTGCTCGCGATTATGACGGAAAAGAAAATTACGAAAATCCCCTTGCCCATCCGCGAGATTGCATTTGCGAAACTACGTGCGGATGAGAAGAAGTTTGCAGAGATTAAAGATCTTTAACCACAAAGGACACGAAGTACACAAAGGTTGAAAAATTTCCTTAGTGCCCGTTGTGTCCTTTGTGGTTAATTTTTTTATTCAATGGAAAACATTATGACCCAACAACAATATGCAATTTCTGAATACCCCAACGTGGATGAAGTTTACGCCAAGTTGAATCATCTTCTGCGCCAGCCGCTGCGACCAGTGCGGGCGGAGAAGATGAAGGAATATCTCGATTACTTCGAGACAAAATGCAAACGCTCCAAAGAGTTGACCGACGAAGCGAAAAAATATATTCCCGGCGGCGTACAACATAACCTGGCGTTCAATCATCCATTTCCGATTACAATCGAAAAAGCGGAGGGCGCGCATCTTTGGGATGCGGATGGAAATAAATATATTGATTTTCTGCAAGCGGGCGGACCCACAATTTTAGGAAGCAACTACGCGCCCGTACGCGACAAGGTGATTGAGATGCTGCAAACTTGCGGACCTGTCACGGGCTTGTTCCATGAATATGAATTGAAACTCGCGCAGCTCATTCAACGCTTCATGCCGTCGATTGAAATGTTCCGCATGTTGGGGTCGGGAACCGAGGGCGTGATGGCGGCGATCCGCGCGGCGCGGGCCTATACCAAAAAGAAATATGTGATCAAGGTCGGCGGCGCGTATCACGGCTGGAGCGATCAAATGGTGTATGGGCTGCACATCCCCGGCACGGGTCGACTCGAGGCGACGGGAATTCCGCGCGGCGCAAATAGCAAGACGCGCGAATTTTACCCGAACGCGCTTGGAGCGTTGAAATATCATCTGATGCTGAATCAATTATGTGGAGGCACAGCCGCGGTTATTGTCGAACCGATGGGACCCGAGAGTGGGACTCGTCCGGTGTCGAAGGATTTTAATCAGCAGGTGAGAAATCTATGTGACAAGTTCGGCGCGCTGCTGATCTTCGACGAAGTTGTTACTGGATTCCGATTGGGACTCGGCGGCGCGCAGGGATATTTCAATGTGACGCCGGACTTGACCGTGTTTGGAAAATGTATCACCGGCGGATATCCAATGGCGGGCGGAGTCGGCGGGCGGCGCGATGTGATCATGAGTTTCGCGGCGGGCATCGGCGGCACAGGTGAACGCGCGTATATCGGCGGGACGCTTTCGGCAAATCCGCTCTCGTGCGTGGCGGGATATTATGCGTTGCTTGAAATGGAAAAAACAAATGCGGCGGTGATTGCAGGCAAAGCGGGCGATAGACTCACAAAAGGCTTGCAAACGATTATTGAAAAATATTCATTGCCATTCGTTGCATACAACCAAGGCTCGATTGTTCATCTCGAAACTGCGGGAACAATGCTGCTTGATTTTAAAAATCCATTGCGTTTGCTAAAAGAACTCAAACCGCGCAAACACATGATGGAAGAAATGGGCGCAGCGTATATGGCGAACGGATTGATCACGCTGGCTGGTTCGCGCATGTACACTTCGATGGCGGATAGCGACGACGTGATTGACGACGCGCTGAACAGATTCGAGACTGTTTTGAAGGAATGTTATTAAGATATTGCATTTACACATGAAATAGTAAATAATTGCATAAGTTTTAGCCGCGTCAAGAAAAGGAGCAACCCCATGAAACTCAAAAAAGTGCTCAAGGGAATCGGTATCACATTGACAGTCATCGTGGCTGCCTTGCTGGCTTTTTTATGGTTCGGAACATATCATCCCGCTGATATGGAAAAAGCGGATGTCGCCTGCCCTGAATCCGCACCGAGGATGAAGGCAAAACAATCACTCAAAGTGCTGACATGGAACGTGCAAACCATGTCGGGGAAGAATTATATTTTCTGGAGCGACCTGCCCAATAATGACGGCCCCGATGAAAAGCCAGCGCCGGAAGATGTGACAAAAACTTTTGAAGAAGTTGTCCGCATTATCAAGGATGAAAACCCCGACATCATTCTCATTCAAGAAATCGACAATGGCGCGGAGCGCACAGGGTACGAGAATCAACTTGTGCGTTTACTAAAATTACTTCCCGAAAAATACAAGTGCAGCACCTCGGCATTTGACTGGAAGGCTGCGTATGTGCCGCATGCACGCATTCGCGGAAGTGTGGGCTGGATGGTAGCGATTGTGTCGAAGTACCAAATCAGCGCGGCGGAACGATATCAACTGGTGACCGCTAAAAAAGATTGGCTGACGGAAAAATTCAGCATTAAACCCGCGATGCTAACGGCGCATTTCCCAACAGAACAAGGCGTGGAATTTATTGCAGCAACCCTGCATTTCGATATTTATGTACCGGGTTCAAACGCAAAAGATTTGCAAGTGAAGCAAGTGAAAGATCTACTCGCGCAATGGGACAAACAAAACATCCCGTGGATTTTAGGCGGCGACTTCAATTTGCTCCCTTATGATGACTCGGCATACGCACGCCTGCTCGAAAGTCATAAGCCTTCTTATAATCCGAAGAGCGAGATCAAGCCGTTATTTGATGCATATCAAGCCGTTCCCAGTGCGGCAGAATTAACGGGAGTGGATTTTGCCGATTGGCTGACGCGCTTTCCCAATGATCCCGCCATTTCAGGCCCAGATAGAACATTGGATTATTTTTTTCTCCCAGGCACGATCACAATTGGCGAGCATTATGTCAGACAGAATGACACTTTAAAAATATCCGATCACTTGCCTGTAATCGTCAATTTTCAGTTGCCCTAGAACACAATCATCACTAAAAGCACCAAAGTTGAGCAGCCTATGTGACATTACAAAAACCTGTCATAATCCGTACAGCACTATCCAGCCATACTCATTTCAATTATTATGATATTTATCCATTCAAGGAATCATATCGAAATGACAGTCATCCCATTCACCGAATTTAAAGAAAAATCAAAAATTATCCAAGCCAATGAGATACAGATCGACCTGCCGTTTGCGCCGGTGCAATATTACCGTCACGGCTGGCAGTCATGGTCGCTGGCGGCGTGGACAAACCTTACTCCACTGCCTGTGCTAAAGCCCGCCATCTTTCATACGCTGCAGGTCAATATCGAGCACGTGTATAAATCGCATCCCAATGGGTCGTGGCTGGGCGCGATCCAATTCGCGGATGGGAATATCCTGCTGCTGGGCGCGTTAACTTTGGACACACACGTATCCCTGATCAATGATGTGTTGCATGGTCGCAGTGATGCGGAGCATGGGGAGTGGTTCATCTCTTATGGGCAGGAAAATATTGTTTTCGAGGAATATATCAAAGAGCTGGAAATCCGATTCCAGGTCGTTAAGAAAAATATCAAGCCGCGGGTGTGGTGTTCGTGGTACAGCCTGTATACCATGATCGACGAGGATATCCTTTATAAAATTTTCGATGTGCTAGGCGACCTGCCTTTCGATGTTTTACAAGTGGACGACGGTTGGCAAAAAAGTATCGGCGATTGGGAAGTGAATGGAAAATTTCCGGCGGGTATGCAGGCGCTTGCAGAAAAAATAAAATCAACCGGAAGAAGTGCGGGGTTGTGGCTTGCGCCGTTGATCGCGACGAAATCATCGAAGTTGTTCCGTGAACATCCGGATTGGTTCTTGCGCAATGAACGCGGAGTATTTGTTACGGCTGGATTTAACTGGGGCGAATATTTATTCGCACTCGATACCACGCGGCCTGACGTGACCGCGTGGCTGGTTGCGCTGATGAAGCAAGTCCGCGCCTGGGGTTTTGATTATCTCAAGTTGGACTTTTTATATGCGGGCGCTTTGAAGGGCAAGCGCTATAAAGACATGCCGCGTGAAGCCGCATACCGCGAATCGCTGCGCGTCATGCGTGAAGCGATGGGGTTGGATGCATTCTTCCTGACCTGCGGCACACCGATTTTTCCCGCGCTTGGCTTATGTGACGCGATCCGCATTGGTCCCGATGTTTCGCATGAATGGGAAAAACACAGGGACGCAGTTTTGCTCTACAACCCGTCCATCCCCGCAACGCGGAGCGCGATCCGCACCTCGTTGAATAGATTTTGGTTGAATCCATTATTGCATGTTGACCCCGACGTGGCCTATTTTGAATTGAAAGGAAATTTACTTGCACCCGAGCACAAACGGCTTTTACAAGACCTCGCGCTGATCTGCAATTTCAAAGCAACTTCCGATCTGCCACAGTGGATGACAACCGAAGAACGCGAACAACTACGCGCGTTTCTGAATCTTAATCCGCAGATCGCGCAAACAGGCCGGTATACATTTTCCATAGACAATCGGGTTGTGGATTTCACATCCACGGTTGCGTTGCCCGTTCCGCCAAAAGGTTTAACAGCATTGTGGGGAAAAGTACTCGGCTGGCTTGGGAGTCAACCATTTATATTAAGAATTTTCAAGGGGATGGATGATAACTTGTTGAGAAAGCGAAGAGCGAGTTTGTAAAATAAAAACGACCTTTACGGGTCGTTTTTATTTTACAAATATTTTATACGTTGCCTTATTTTTGACTTTCATCTATCTTATTGACATCAACGCCATCGGCTGGAACATCAATGGGCTGCAATCGTTTTTTGGCGATCGCAGTAGCAGCAACATATCCCAGGATTCCAAGAACACTCAAGGCTGAAATAATAATAACGGGCAATAACCATATTGGGCGTTCAACTATGCGGGGTTGACCTAACAAACCAGAAACTGGTGTGGTGCTAACCGGCACAGATTCCGGCACAATATCACCAACTATCGAAAATGGTGATGATGCATTGCCGGTGGCAACTTGCGTTCCATTTGTTACGGCAAACACACCAGATAACTGACTTTCCAGATCAGGTTGCAACAAAGCATTTCCAGCAAGGAGTACACCGTTGTGATCATTGCCAGACACCACAAGAATTGACTTCTCAGAATTGAACGGGGATTGCATTAATTGAAGATAACCAACACTGACGCCCTCTGGAATACGATAGGAAACCAGCAGTTGACGCTCATTAGCAATATTGTTTACTAAATCGAACGGCGCAGGCAACATATCGTTGAATTCAGCCAGAAACGGGATATCGCTGGCAAGTCCAAAAATAATCATTGATCTTGTATCATGAATATCCGGCGGCACATCATCAGCATAAGCCACCCGCAAATTAGCTATTAATGGATTAAATTGTTGTCCCAAATTATAAGCAAGTTTTCCGGCAGTTTTCCAACTGGCTATATCAGATTTTTCAAAAATAAAAGCAATATCGCCAAGGTCGCTATGAGTCACAAAGAGTTCAGGAAAAAATTTCAAATCTTTGAGCAACGGTTCTGCGAGGCTCGGAATTATTGCCACCGGCAGGTGAACGTTTGAGTGACTGGAAATAGTAAACCACGGGTCGGAAAATCCTGAAACATCGCAAGAAGGTAAGCTTAACATACTTGCGCTTACATTCAGATGATTTTCACCAAAGCGAAGGGTGCCCGGGGGGATTCTAATGTGCAAGGTGGTAACCTGTTCTGATTCCTTGCTAAAAGGCGTACTGGCAATTGCCTGTCCATTAAGATCAACCGAGAAGGATGAGAGTCCATAATCCAATAACCCGGAGTGGTAATAAACGAGGTCAACATAACCATCCTTGGTTAAAACCTGCTCCTTGCTTACATAAAATACATACTCCTGGGATTTCACCCCAATTCCAGATAATGTGTTGGTAACATACCCCAGGTTCTCAAAAGTAAAGTCTTCAACGATTGGGAGTGTCGCGGAAAGCGTCTGCACATTGGAAACAAATGCCAGCGTAGGGTTTTCATAAACAAAGATCTGCCTGGAGCTTACTGCTTGACCAGCTTTGACAACCGCCTCACTCGAATTTCCACTTATCATCATAATTACTTTATTCGGATTCCAAGGCGAAAGAGTCAATTGAATAACACCATCATTCTCCGATGCGGGCGGCATGTTAACAAATTTTCCATTCGCAATGGGTATCTGAAAATTAGATTTGGACAGAATATCGAGCTGATCCGGTGTCCCTATAAATATCATTTGATACAAGGTTGGATCTATATTTGCCAATTGGCTGACGTTAATTAATTCCATGTTGTAACTCGAACCAATCATTGAGCCAAAACCAGCCATAATATTTAATGCCGATTGAATTTCCTGAGCATTTGGGTTGTTAGGGACGACTACCAGGGTATTATCAGGAATGAAGGAATTTTCAAGGTAAAAAGGAGCGGGCAGGTGAGCAAGATTCAACTCAGGGCTTGATTCTTCAAAAACCAGATTGAAAAGGGAAGTGGGACTAATAACAACTCTAGCAGTGATGTTGTAATCACAACTAAAGCTCGCGTCCAGCGAAATTGTTAATTGATGCCTGCCGTCTTCTCTTACTGAAGTTAACGCAGTATCGGGAATTTCCAAATGCGCTGTATGACTACCAACCTCATCAAGGGGTATACTGCCAATTAACTGACCATTTAAAGTGAGCAATAAATTGCCACCATATGGATTTTTGCCATCAACAATCTTATTAACATCTGAACCGCTTAAAAGAATATCATAATGCAGTTCAACTTCACCACCAGGCATTAACTTCCAACTGGGCGGGGTGCTAAAAAGAATACTCGTTATACTAAATGGACCGACTAAAGTCTTTTCGCGATAGCGCAGATCGCTAAAGAGAACGGATGCCTGGTTACCATCAATAATTGCGTTTGCTGCATGCGGCAGGAGTTGCGCATCCACTTCACGCGCCTGCGCCGCTGTATAAAATGGGATCGTCAACAAGACACAAAGTATTCCCAAGGTCAGGAACATCTTTTTTTTCATAAATAAACTCCACGTATTAAACATACACATTATCCAAATGGACGTACTTTATACATACTTACTTTTTTATCGGACTCCATTGCCGTCTCAAGAGCTTTTTCAACCTGAGTTATCAAAACATTAATTGATTCGCCGCCCTGCCGATCTGCAAAGCCAATCCGAGGATCAAGAGTAACATCGACGCCATCTCCCTCCAAGGAAATGGGCTGGTTTAATAACTCTTGAATACGCTCCAGTTTACTTATGGCGGAAAGCGCATCTGTGGAAGGTAAAAGAATGCTGAATTGCAGTTGAGACCACCTGCCGACAATATCGTTACCGCGCAATTGATATTTTAATGTTTCTGTGATTTTACGCAATATTTGATTAATGTAAGCCTGCGGTAGAGAATCATAAATTTCCTGAATCCCTAAAAGGTGAATTACACCAAGTGTTAGCACACTTTCCGGCTGGTCGATAATTTCCTGGCGTATACGTTGTTCAAAATAAATCCGCGTAAAGGCATTGGATTCGAAATCAAACATTTTGCGTTGACTTAGTTTATCCAATGTGCCTGATATTTGATCCTTGAAAATAGCCAATCCAACACCTAAAACCAAACCCACCATAAGAGCAAGCCCCGCATCTTGCGCTGGCTGGGGCTGGTAGGGAGTGGTTGGAATTAACGCTTTATCGAGGAAGTTGATATCATAGATAACGTATAAATTCTCAACAAAATCAATTGCGTGTTGACCAATACTATTTGCCAACAAAGCCGCTACTTCAGGAGTAGGGCCCTTTACACTAAAGCGGATAATATTTGCATCGGGTAAAACTGTAACAGATGTTGTGTAATCCTTAAAGTCATTCGGTTTTTCACGCAACAACTCTTTTGTACTGTTTATAATTTCATGGCTGTTGAGTACCTCGGCGTAAGTAGAAATAATCGAACGCTTATCCAGCGCTTCAAGACTATTTACTATGTCCTTGCTCGCGGTATTCTGAATGTTCGGGCTGACAATAAACCGAGCGACGGCTTCATACATGGGTGTAGTAAAGTAATAGGAATATACAAGAGAACTATTGACAGCCACCAAGGTTGTAACCAATATCAACCACCATCCACGTTGGATAATTTTCAAATAAAATCGAATTTCCATAATTACATACTCCTATATGTATTCATCAGATAAAGGTTGAACAAAAAATCTTTTATCACGGAGATACCGAATCATTCACTTTACGCGCCCTCATCCCCCGAAGGGAAAGGGAGTCCCCCACTCCCTTTGGGAGTGGGGGAGGGAGATTTCACTCTTTTTCTCAAAACTGCATAAGGTGAGCGAATCATAGAATTTTATCCTTGTTTTCCCAGTGTCTCCATAGTTTAAAAACTGCGCGGCCAATACCTGACCAATGCATAATATCCGCAATAAGATAATTATTTAATGTTACAATTTAAATATAAATAAAAATTATACCATTGGAAAGCAAAGTATAAGGCCTTTTATGAATACTCCATCAATTTTATCAATATTAATAGCATTGTTGTTTTGGCTGGCATTAGGGACTATTTTGTACACCTATTTTGGCTACCCGTTATTGATTTGGGCAATCTCTAGACTTCGTCCAAAATCAGTAACCTACACACATCAAACGCCGTCTGTAACGCTACTTATCGCTGCATACAACGAAGAATTTGTTATTGAAGGGAAAATAAAAAACAGCTTATCCATTGACTATCCAAAAGAAAAGTTTCAAATCCTTATTACAACTGATGGATCAACCGATCATACACCTGAAGTAGTGGAAAAATATGCAAATACAGGGGTAGAACTGCTGCATCAACCAGAACGACGCGGGAAAATGGCTGCAATAAACCGAGCTATGGCAAAAGTACGCGGCGAAATCATTATTTTTTCTGATGCAAATAATTACTATCAACCCGATACAATCAAAAACATAATTGCTCCTTTTAGTGATCTTGAAGTGGGGGCAGTAAGTGGCGCAAAAGTGATAGATCGAGGGGATGGGAAATTGGGCGAATCTGAAGGACTTTACTGGAAATACGAGTCCTTTATTAAAAAACAAGAGAGCCGCATGGGCAGCTGTACAAGTGTATCTGGTGAGATTTTAGCGATAAGAAAAAATGTATATATCACCCCACCAGATAATATCATCAACGATGATTTTTATATAGCAATGCAAGTTATTCGCCAGGGATACCGTCTTTCCTATGTGTCAGAAGCAAAATCCAGCGAACGAGTATCCTTAACCGCCAGGGATGAGATAATACGCAGGACACGGATTAATGCCGGAAGATATCAAGCCATTGCCATGGCATGGCAATGGCTACCCTTTAATCGCCCCATAGTAGTATGGCAAATAATCTCCCACAAATTTCTTCGCCCACTAGTGCCTTTTTGTATGCTAGGACTTGCTATACTAAATTTGACGGCGATTTTATATCCCCCAAAGGCAGCTGGTTTTATTTACCTTGACGCTCCATTTAGTTTCATTATGCTTAGCTTGCAGGTGCTATTTTATATGCTGGCTTGGTTGGGAGCACAATCTATAAAACAAGAAAACGAAAGCAAGATCGTTCGACTTTTATACCTGCCAACTTTTTTGACAAATAGCAATTTTGCAGCTTTTAAAGGTTTTTTTCAGTTTTTACGCGGACAGCAATCTCATATTTGGGAACGTATCCAACGACGATGATTTTATTACCCCATTAGGTTGTTGCATAAATTTCCTCACAGTTTCAAGTTTAATATCGGGTTTGGCTAATTATAGGTACTCTATAAACATGACTGATCAATCAAAACAATTTCCACCCAAAGTTTTAATCATAGATTTGTCCATGAATTACGGAGGATCAAGTTCGCGCGTTCTTTCGTTTCTGGCGAGGGGTATTCTAGGGAAGGTTGCTTTAGCTGGATTAAAATCCGGCGCTGTCATCCAGCAAGCTCAGCGACTTGGCCTGCCTGTACACATCCTTGGAGAGCATAAGGCTGACCCGCGCATTCTTTCACGTCTGGTGCATTTGATTCGCCAAGAAGGTTATCAAATTCTGGATACCCAGAATATTCAATCCAAGTTTTGGGCAAGTATTGCCGCCAAATTAACAAACACAACTTTGATCTCAACAATTAACAGTTGGTACGCAAATGAACATGGGCATGCTTCAATCAAAGGAAAAATTTATACAGCATTGGAGCTTTTAACAAATTGGGGATTAAATCTATATATTACAGTATCAGAAAAAGACAGGCAGTCTTTACTGCGCTCAAAAATACCCGAAGATGCCATTGAATTAGTTTACAACGCAGTCGAAGTTGACCCAGCTAACATTTCAGGTGACTCAGATTGGCTGCGTAAAAAATTTGACCTGCCCCTTCAATCGTTAGTCTGTACAGCTGTCGGCCGTCTCGTACCCGTAAAAGGGTATGATGTTTTAATTGAGGCCGTTCAACGGATCATAAATCATGTACCTGAATTTGTTTGCCTTATCGTTGGGGAAGGCGAATGCAAAGAAGCATTAATTCAACAAATCCAAAAAGCAAATTTAGAGAAGCATGTACGTTTGGCTGGATTTCAAAACCGGGAGACTGTACTGTCCATATTAAAATTCAGTGACATATTTGTGATGCCATCCAGATATGAAGGCACACCCATTGCACTTTTGGAAGCTGCAGCATTAGGATGTCCAATTTTAGCCTCATCCTGCGGGGGCATTCCCGAATTGGTAACAAATGACATTCATGCATTATTGATCCATCCTGATGATTCGATTGCCCTTGCAGAAGGATTACTAAGACTCAGCACAGATCGAAAATACGCCCACACATTGGGACAGAATGCACAACAAAAGGTGCAAAAAGATTTCAACATCAACGCTCAAGTTCAAAACACTTGGAATGCATACCAAAAGGCCTGGAGTAGACATAATACACAAGCATAACTTTCATTATTTTTTTATTTTTAAAATCAATGCAGGAGATATAAATGTATTCCAAGCAAACCGAATCCCAAAAAAAATCCATTCATTCGACAATCATAAAAAAAGTAACATCCCTTGCCTTTGAGACGGGGATAATTAGAGCTGGGCGTCAGTTTTGGTCAAAATCTCTGACAGTACTTAATTATCACCGAATTGACGATCCGCATCAAAAAGACTTTGACTCATTTTCACCCAATGTCAGCGCAAGTCCGGAAGAATTCAATCGCCAAATGGATTACCTTGCCCGTTGGTTTAATGTAGTTTCTCTACAAGATGTAATAAATTGGCTCGATGGCCGCCAAACCCTGCCACCCTATGCTACGTTAATTACTTTTGATGATGGTTACCTTGATAATTATATAAATGCATACCCCATACTGCGGCAGCACAATTTTCCTGCTGTGATTTATTTAACAACAGGCCACATTGATACAGATACTCCATTCTACTGGGATATTGCTGCGTATTGTTTTTTTCACACAAAAGCAGATCATGTTTTATTCCCAAATAATACGGAACGTTTGTGGAAGAATTCTGGCGAACGCGACAAAGTCTCACATAATTGGATCGAATTCATGAAAGCGTTACCGGAAATACAAAAGCAAAATTGGGTTTCAAACCTACCCAATCAGTTAAATGTTTCCATCCCGCATGATTATTTTCGGAAATTAATGATGAATTGGGATCAGGTTCGCGAAATGCACAACAATGGAATAGAGTTCGGAGGACACACTGTTAATCATCCGATCCTCACTCGCATTCCCCCGAATCAAGCCAGGATAGAAATAGAAGGGTCTAAAGCGGAGATTGAAAAACAATTAGGGCAGCCAATTTACAGTTTCGCCTATCCTAATGGTAAAGAATTAGATATTAACACTTCCATTGAAAATCTAACAGATCAAGCCGGCTATCGCGCTGCGTTTACATTATTGAACGGACCCACCTCGTTTCAAGAAGTAAAACAAAACCCTTATGCCATTCGGCGCATATTCATTGGACACAAACATACACTCCCCCAGTTCGCCATCTTGGTCAACCCCATTAATCGTTTTCGCGCATAATTACTTTGACAATGTCAAGTTACAGTGTCTTTTTCTTGCTGTTTTCGCAAACGAGATTTACGAGAGCGGGTGCGATTGGTCAGGTGTTTGACAACCAAGTCTGCCGCATC
>VFKN01000140.1 GCA_009885525.1 Anaerolineaceae bacterium
CAGCCATCCGTTACACACGCGATTATGTCGCTGCGAGGCGCTCCCTTCGACAGGCTCAGGGCGACGCTTGGTTTTAGCCGAAGCAGTCTCCTGATGGCAGAGATTGCTTCGACGGGAAGAACAAAAGCCCGCCTCGCAATGACATGGCTGAGTAGTTACATTTTTTCTAGTGTACAAGCTTCATGCAAAAAAGTCAAACTATTTCTTTTTCTTCTTATGTTTATCCACTGTATTTGCCAGGGCGCGATTTTGTCTCGGCAAAAAAACTGAGAACACAGTCCCTACCCCGGCCTTGCTCTTCACTTCCACGCGTCCGCCGTGACCGTGAACGATCTGCTTGCAGATGGAAAGTCCCAGCCCGGTGCCGGATGCGCGCGACTCATTTTCACGCACACGGTAAAACTTCTCAAATAAATGCGGCAGAGATGCTTCAGGAATGCCGACGCCGGTATCTTGAATCTGAAAGTTCATTTCATCATCTGTGGCTTCTGCGCGCAGGATCACACTTCCATTAGGGCGGTTATATTTGATCGCATTGCTGACCAAATTCAGGAAGACCTGTTTTATCTTATCGCGATCCGCATCAAGCAGAGGCAGTCCTTCAGATGCCTCAACGCGGATCTGAATATTTTCCTCTGTCGCTTTGGATGCCATCACATCTTTGCATTCATACATCAGGTCGGGAAGATTAAACATAGTCTTGCGGAATTGGACACGCCCCGACTCAAGCCGCGCAAGATCAAGGAAGGAGGAAGCCAGCGCATTTAGACGCATGGTCTCATTATGGATGCTGGTAACGATCTGGTCCCGCTGCTCCTGAGACATTTCAGGACGCAGGAGCAAATACGTGGCGGTGCTCAATGAAGCAAGCGGCGTGCGCAGTTCATGGACAAACTCCGCGATCAGATCGGATTGCTGGAAGAGCCGCGCGTTTTCAATGGCGACTGCGGCCTGCGCGCCCAACACCATCAACATGGATTCATCCGTGTCGCTGAAATTTCCACCATGCTTATTTAACGCTTCCAACACGCCCACGATTTTGTTCTTCGTCACCAATGGAACTCCCAACATCGACTGTGTTGAGAAACCGGTGGTCTTTTCAACCTTTGAAAAAAAACGATCATCTTCGTGGGCATCCGTGATGCGCACCGGCTTGCGATTATTTACGATCCAGCCCGCAATGCTCCCCTCCAGCGGAACGAGAAGTCCGCGGTGCATGGATTCATCCATATTCGTGGAGACTTGAAAATACAGCTGCTGCGAAGTATCGTCATACAATAAAATAGATGCAGCTTCCGCGCCGCTGATCTCTGTGGCAGCATGGACAATGCGCGAGAGCAAAATATCCAGGTCAAGGGTGGAGGCAAGATCGCGCGCAATATCCACCAGGCGGCGATAGCCATCCAACCTTTCGGTTTTTATTTCTGCCATTTCACACTCTCCATGATCGCGGGGATGATCGTTGCAACATCTTCGAGAATTGCTACATCCGCGCGAATGTTCAAATACGTGGGGGTATTGTTGATGATGACCAAATGTGCGCCGCGATCCAATGCCTGCATGGGCAAACCCGCTACTGGCAGGACTTCGAGTGAAGAACCCGCCACCAGCATCAAGTCACATTGACGCGCTTCACGCTGCGCCTTGAACCATGCAGATTGCGGCAACTGCTCGCCAAAGAGAATTACATCGGGCTTGAGGATTTGTCCACACTTGGGGCAGTGCGGAAGTTCATTCTCTTCCACAAAAGATCTAATATAAGGCTCTGCATCCACTTGATGATAACACTGGGTACACGTTAAGGTTTTCATCGTGCCATGCATTTCGATCACATTTTGCGAACCGGCCTTTTGATGAAGCATGTCAATATTCTGGGTGATGATGGAGTGAACATGTCCGGCTTCCTCCAACTCAGCGAGCGCGCGGTGCGCGGGATTCGGCTGGGCGCTAAAGATTTGCCCTGCCAGGGGGCGAAACCACGCAAAGAATTTTTCAGGCGCGGTGCGAAAAGTACTGAGCGAAGCAACTTCCAAAGGCTCGTCGTGCGACCATAAACCGCTTCCCGCAGAACGAAAATCGGGAATTCCAGACGAAGTAGAAATTCCCGCGCCAGTCAACACGACAGCATATTTCGATTGGCGGAATAGATCCGCAATGAACTCAATGCTTTCCTGTGTCTGGGATGATAACGAGATCATCGCGCCTGTTCGCGCTCAAGGATAAGGTCTGCCATCTTAAGGAATTGCTGCGCGGTCATGTTCGAAGGCTGACCGATCACAGCGGGCATCTTTGTACGCGTGCCTTGCAAAAATAATTCGGGCGCGGGCGTAAATGTCATCGCGATCGAATGCTCCAGGGCTTCCTGCACCTGCATGGACGGTATTTGCGCCTCAGTACGCTGGCGGTTATTCAATACTGCGCTAATGTCTTTCGGGTCAATTTGCAAGTTTATAATGGAGTCAATTAAAAGTTTACTGTGAACTATCGAATTGGGCGTCCCCTCGACAACCACAATACGTTCATTGCACGAAGGTAATATCTTTTGAGAAGAAATCGGCAAACCTGTTCCCAGATCCAAAACGACGAAACGCGCAAGCGTGGATAAACGCGAAGCGAGAACCTCGAAATTCTGCACCTGCGAATTCAGCGCCACATCGCGCGGATTTTCAGAAGCGAATAAAAATTTAATCCCCGAATTATGCGCAACGAGCAAAGACTGCACCTTTTCGCGCGTTACTTCCGCTACGCTGCTTTGCAACAGCTCAGTCAACCCTTTTTGATTCGGAATACCCAGGTCCATGCCAACCGTGCCCTGGCCGGGAGTCAGTTCTGCGAAGATCACATCTGCCTGTGTGCGGCTGTAAATAGCTGCCGCCAAATTGACAGCCACCGTAGAAACTCCCAACCCGCCGCGCGCAGCAAGCACGCCAATCACATATCCGCGTTGTTCGTTTGCAACAGATGCGACACTGCCGGTTGATTCTTTTTGTGGAGAGCGCGCCAGCAAAGCATGAACGTGTGCCTGTAATTCAGTGGGATGCGTCGGCTTCGTCAAATAATCATCCGCGCCAGCCTCAAAACCGGTCACTTTATCATCCAGCTGCGTCTTCGCGGTAAACATCAAAATAGGGATGGAAATTGTCGCGGGATTTTTACGCAAACGGCGAGTCACCTCATACCCGTCCATATCAGGCATCATTACATCCAAAAGAATCAGGTCGGGGCGTTCTTCCAACGCCTTGGCCAAGCCCAGCTCTCCATTTGAAGCCGCGCTAATCTCATATCCTTGTTTCTGCAACATTAACCCCACCAATTTCAGGGTATCCACATCGTCATCAATAATGAGTATTTTTTCAGTCATTTTGCCTCTGCTCAGTTTAAGTAGAAAGTATGTAAATAATTATACTGGATAACCCCCGCATTTCATCACCATTCCTTATGTTGTGTGCACGCAAAGGTTGTCATTAACCTATGCTCCAGCCGCCGTCCTCGGCGGCGGTTTGCGAGGAAACCCTGCGCCGGGGACGGCGCAGAGAGCAACCCCGGCCTG
>VFKN01000004.1 GCA_009885525.1 Anaerolineaceae bacterium
AATATATTAATAATCAGTACTTCACGAAAAGACTTCGTAGTTGCGACTTTAGTCGCTTTTTAGCCGAACGACTGAAGTCGTTACTACGTTTTCGTGATCTACTGATACTAGGATTAAGTGCCGCGCATCAATTCCACGACCTCGGATTTGAGTGCAGCGTTACAGGCAAGTGCATCGCCCGGAGTGTGACCTTCTTTACCAGACCACGTCCCGAAGTAGCCGCCCGCTTCGCGCAGGATTACAGGATACGGACCATAGTCCCACAGATCGAGGAATGGGTCAACGCAAACTTCTGCGCGTCCGGTTGCGACAAGAGCATATCCATACGCGTCGCCCCACGTCCGCAACAGGGCTTTCTTCTTTGCAAAACGCTGGACAAGCGTTGGATCTTTTTCGCCTAAACGTTCAAAATCAGAGGTGACCACGCACGCACGCGAAAGTTCACTAACCTCCGAAACGTGCGCCCGGCGGCTATTCCACCAGCAGCCCAAGCCTTCCGCCGCACAAAGCATCTCATCCAATGCCGGATAATATGCCGCGCCAACGCGCATAACACCTTCGATTTCCAAGCCGATCAGCACGCCATATAAAGGCACACCGCGGATAAAAGATTTTGTCCCATCAATGGGATCAACCGCCCAGCGAAATGCGCTGCCATTGCCAGCCGTCACGCCAAACTCCTCACCCACAATGCCATGACCCGGATACACACGCTCAATCTCCGCGCGGACGAATCGCTCCGCTTCATGGTCTGCAATGGTGACAGGGTCATTGTTTTCTTTAAAATCAGTGTGTACACCCACATTGAAATATCCCAATGTGATCGTCCCCGCACGATGTGCAAGAGAGGTGGCGAAGTCAAGATAAGGTTGCAGGTTCATAGCAGTGTAATCAACAATTCCTGTTCTTCATTTTCATTTTTTACTTCCCCATCCAGCCACGCAGCGCGGAGTTTGGATAGAATTTCTTTATATCGCGGGCCCGTCGGAATGTTGCGTAATTTCAGGTCATCGCCTGTGATGTTCGCTTTTATATACTGCCATTTTACTAGAAAATCTTTAAGGGCGGATTCATTCGTTACGAGCCAAAGCACGTAAATGGAAATAAAAGGATGCCGCTCAAGAAGGAATGTCCACGCGCTGGGTTTGGCGTCTTTGAATAAGGGTAAATCTTTTTTCAATTGAATGATCGAGAGCAAGCCAGCGGTTAACTCAAGTGTAAAATCGAAGCGTCTGGATAATGAATGGATCAGGTCCTTTGATGTATCCATGAGCCAGAGTAAATAGCCAAGTAAAACGCGATCGGCGGAAATATCAAATTCGTCTGGAGGTTTGGAGTTGAGCAAGCTTGCGTAATCCCCGTTGAATTCAGGCAGGTTGAAAACATCGAGAATGCCCAATTCTTTCAAGCGGAATAACATGGCCGCGGCGTTATCTTCTTCAAAGATTAAGTCGAATTCATGGCGGATTCTTTCTCCGCTCAATTTGGAGAGGGCTTCGATGGCTTCTTGATCGATAAGTTCCAACGTATCTGGTTCGATCGTAAATCCGTATCGTTGTTCATAACGGACAGCGCGGAAAATACGCGTGGGGTCATCTACAAACGAGCGCGGATGCAGGACGCGGATCAAACCCTGTGCAAGATCATTCTGGCCACCAAGCAGATCGATCAAGTCGCCGAAATGTTCCGCGTCCAGACAGATCGCCATGGCGTTGATCGTAAAATCGCGGCGGGCAATATCATCTTCAATGGCGGCTGGTTTTACAGTTGGCAATGCACCTGCCTGTTTATATGATTCGACACGGGCAGTGATTAAGTCTAAGGTATCTGAAGTATCTGAGGTATCTGATGGGAGGTGCCAGATGGCGGTGAAAAATTTTTGGTGGGCGGTGAGTTTGCCGCCATACTTCCTGACAAGTTCGTCGCCGAGCTGGATCGCGTTTCCTTCGACGATCACATCCAGGTCATTGACGGGTTTTTGCAGCAGCAAATCGCGGGCGAATCCACCTACGAGATAACAGGGCATCTGCATGGATGCGGATTGCGCGGCAATATTCGCGAGCAGAGTCTGTTTGTGTGGCGGAATCAAATTGGGGTCAAGCATTAATCGGCGCAGGTTTTTTTCCATAAGAGGCAATTTTACTTCACTTATCACATGAAGCAAAAAAGACCTGATAATGCGATCAGGTCTTTTTTGCTTTTTATATTTTGATTACTCGACGATATTGATCGGCAGGCTGTTGTTCGCGCTCATCGCGGCCACGCTGGCCTTTGCCGCAATCTTCTGCGAAATATCCAGCAGCGATTTTGCCGCGTCAGAATCGGGATAGGATGTGACAATCGGCTTGCCGGTATCACCACCAATGCGAACATTTTGATCGATTGGAATTTTCCCAAGGAAGGTTGTTTCCGTCTCGAGCGCAAGGGCTTCGCCGCCGCCCGAACCGAAGATATCCATGCGCGTACCGTCGGGCAGGTCGAGATAGGACATATTTTCAATGATGCCGAGAATTGGTACTTCGAGCGTCTTGAACATATTCAAACCGCGGCTGGCATCTTCAAGCGAAACCAATTGCGGAAGTGTGACAATGACAGCGCCGCTTAATGGCAATGCTTGCGCAAGGGATAAGGCCGCGTCGCCTGTGCCGGGCGGAAGATCAACAATGAGGTAATCGAGTTCGCCCCAATCCACATCACCGAGGAATTGACGAATGGCAGAGTTAAGCATCGGTCCACGCCAGATGAGCGGCTGACCGGGTTTGACCAGCAAGCCCATCGAGATCATCTTAATGCCGTATGCTTCAGCAGGGATGAGTCTTTGCCCATTGGGCGGCGGGAGTTTTGCCACGCCGAGCATGGTGGGTGTATTCGGCCCGTAGATATCCGCATCCATAAGACCGACACGCGCGCCGCTTTGTGCCAACGCGACAGCGATATTAACCGAGACGGTGGATTTACCAACGCCGCCTTTACCCGAGCCAACCGCGATCGCATTACGGATCGGCATGTTGACCAAGCCGCGCATACGGCCATCGTTCGGCACATCCGAATCCATTTTGACATCGATATGTTTGACGCCGCTAACCGTCGCCACAGCCTGACGCGCATCGCCTTCAATTTTTTTACGCATCGGGCAGGCCGGGGTGGTTAACATAACGGTAAAAGAGACTTTATCGCCCACGATCTCCAGATTGTGGATCATATTTAGGGCAACAAGGTCTTGATGTAAATCAGGATCCTGTACTGTGCTTAATGCAGCTAATACGGCTTCTTTTGTGATTGTCATTTAATTTACCTATTAAAAAATTTTCACAGAGAACGCAAATTTATATCTCCGTGTTCTCTGTGAACTCTGTGAACTCTGTGGCGATAATATTTTACGCGGCAGCAGCCGCAGCAGATTTTGCTGCCTTCGCAGCTTCTTTTGCTTTGCGATCTTCTTCTTCGCGGGCGTAATTTTCAGGACGGATCTTCGCATAGTACGAAGTGGGCTTGAGTAGTTTTTCGAGGTTATATACACTGCGTCCATAAGAGGCAATCTCGAAATCGTGATCCATCTTGATCGCATCGAAGGGACAATACTCGGCGCAGAATCCGCAGTTCATGCAGATGTCCATATCGATATAAAAATCGGTGGGGACGGGAACAGGCCTGCCGGTGTTGGGATCGTTTGAACGCACGATCCAAATACATTGCGGCGGGCACACCTTGGCGCAAATGCCGCAGGATGTGCAGAGCACTTCCTTCTTTCCATCCGCGCCTTCATCGTAAACTAAAAACGGTATATAGCGCATTTCTTCCGGCACGATCAATTGCTCTTCGGGGTACTGAATCGTGAAGATGCCTTTTGTATCTTTGCTGGAACGATGTCGGATGCCTTCGTCGCTGTTGTAGCGTTTCTTGCCGCGCAGCATCCACGAGATGTCCTCAGTGTATGTATCCAAGAATCGCTTCAGGGTAACACTTAGTCCTTTAAGAATACCATTTCCATACATAGTTTCAGTTCTCCTGTGTCAGGTGTCACGTGTCAAGTGTCAAGTGTCTTTACCTGACACGTGACACTGGAACACTTGATACTTTTCTTAGCGATCCAACTCGCCCATGACGATATCGAGCATGGCCAGCAAGGCAACAAAATCCGCGATCTTTGAACCGATGCACATACTTTCCACCGCGGTTAAGTTGACAAACGACGCCGGACGGACATGATAACGATATGGGTTTGGCTTGCCGTTCGAGATAATGTAAAAGCCTAATTCGCCTTTAGGTGATTCAACACGGCCATACGCCTCACCAGCCGGAACGCGGACTTGATACGCGGGTTTCTGCGAGTTGATCGGGCCGCCGGGAATCTGCTTGAGTGCCTGCTCGAGGATTCTCAGCGATTGTCGAATTTCGTCAAAGCGAATGAGGTAATTGTCCATCATATCGCCGTTATGACGCACAGCCACATCGAAGTCGAAGCGGTCATAAATGGAATATGGATCAGCTCGGCGCAAGTCATACGGCACGCCCGCAGCGCGTAACACCGGGCCAGTGACGGAATACTTGATCGCATCATCCGCATTCAAAACGTGGATGCCCTTCAAGCGCGCAACCAAAACTTCATTTTCGTTAAGGAAACGTTCCATTTCATCGGTTTTGGCGGGCAGGCGTTCAAAGACCAAATCTTTGAGTTTTTGAAGAACGTCATCGGGAATATCGCGCACTACCCCGCCAAAGCGGAAGTAGTTGCACATCATGCGCGCGCCGGAGATGGCTTCAAAAATATCGAGGATCAACTCGCGTTCTTCAAAGGCATACAGCGAGGGCGTATACATCGCGCCGAGATCGTTCATCAACATGCCGATGAAGATCAAGTGGTTTTGCACGCGGGTCAGTTCCGCCATAATCACGCGGATATATTCCGCGCGCTCGGCAACGGGAATTTTCATCAACTTTTCGACGGTGGTGACATAACCGAAGTTATTGCTCATCGAGTTGAAATAGTCGAGGCGGTCGGTAT
The DNA here is from genome assembly GCA_009885525.1 of Anaerolineaceae bacterium. GTDB lineage: Bacteria > Chloroflexota > Anaerolineae > Anaerolineales > Villigracilaceae > Villigracilis. Next base: position 5,006 of record VFKN01000004.1, read on the forward strand.
ACGGAATGATCTGCAAGTATGTATTGCGCTCGCCGATCTTGTCGTGATTGCGATGCAGATAACCCATGACCGGTTTCAAGCCGATGATCGTCTCGCCGTCCAATTGAACAGCCACGCGCAGTACACCATGCGTGGATGGATGATGCGGTCCCATGTTGACGACGATGTGATCGGTCTTCATGTTGCCCGCTTCATCTTTTCTCGAGTCACGGTCAAGGGACATATATAGATCGTCTTCACCGGTTACGACATATTTTTCAGGATCAAAATCCTTGGGGAAGTTGAGATTATCGCGGAAAGGATTTTTGTTCTCTGCGAAGGTGTGCTGCCCATCAGGCCAGCGGCTCTTGAAGGGTTTTGTTTCCTCTTCAAAGAATGGTTCTTTCCAATCCTTGCGCAGCGGATGACCTTCAAAGCCTTCCCACATTAAAATGCGGCGCAGGTCGGGGTGACCGGTGAATTTGATGCCGTACAGATCCCATGCTTCACGTTCCTGAAAATCAACGCCGGGCCAAATATTTATGAGGGATGGGAGTTCGATAGGGTCAACACGTTCCACTTGAACTTTGAAGATCAAGCCAGCGCCGCCGGTGGTTTTATAAGCGTGGTAGACCATTTCCATTTTATTTTCGGCGATGTAATCCACGGCGGTAGCGGCGGTGAGCAGATCAAAACCGAATTCGTCGCGGACGGCGGTGGCCACTTCCACGAGGTTTTCCTTCTTGACGATGAAGCCGGTATATCCGGTACGCGCATCGAGTGTGACAAAATTCGGGAAACGGGTAACCAGATCGGTGGTCGAGGTATTAATCGCGGTTGCCATTATGCGCCTTCCTTTGTCGCGGCTGCGGCTTTATATTCCGCGTTGCGGCGCACGTCGATCAAGTCGGGTCCGAGGATAGGCATCGGAACATAATTGCCATCCACTTTTTCTTTGTTGTACCAACGCACAGTCTTGATGGATTGCCTGTCAATTTTTTCCTGGAGTTTGATCATGCCCGCAATCAACGCCTGCGGAGTGGGCGGGCAGCCGGGGATGTAAACATCGACGGGCAGGAATTTATCAATGCCCGCGACGACGTTATAACCTTCTTTGAAAGGACCACCGCTCGAAGCGCACGCGCCCATCGCGACAACATATTTCGGTTCGGGCATCTGGTTGTACAAGCGGATAATGGCGGGCAGCATTTTCTTGGTGACGGTGCCGGAGACCAGCATCATATCGGCTTGACGCGGCGTGGGGCGCATGACCTCCATGCCGAAGCGCGCCATATCGTAACGCGCAGTCTGCGCCGCGATCATTTCGATAGCGCAGCAGGCGAGACCAAACATCAGCGGCCAGACGGAGGAACGCCGACCCCAGTTGTATAAACGGTCCAGCGTTGTAATGACTACAGCATTTTCGAGATCTTCGGGAATGTTGTAGTTGGGCAAACTTAGTTTTTCATTTTCCATGAATGTTCTCCTCGAACCAGTCTTGATAGATTGCGTACAGGATGTCATCGTTCACGAGCGCGAGGTCATCCTCAAATTCATTAAGTTGAATTGTCCATTGATAAATTTGTTGGATCGAAACTTCTTCAATATTTATTTCAGGATGTTGACGGCGTAACTCTAAAGCGATGGCGTAGGTGGATTCCCAGGATAAAGTCATCAGTTTTCAGTAATAAGTAAACAGTAATTCGTGGAGTTCAGCATAAGGCGAAATTATAGCAGGATGAAGGGATATGTCAACAGATTTATGCAAAAATATATTTGTATAAATAAATAAGTGAGTATAATCACGGGTATTGTATGACAACGTAACACAGGCTTCAGCCTGTCAAACACTCGCACAGGATAAATCCTGTGCTACGGATACATCCATGACCACCGCCCGCCAAAAAGTTCTCACTCACTTGAAAAAGACCCGCGCCGCATCTGCGCGGGAAATTGCGCGCGCGCTGAAAATGTCCGCACCGAATATTCGCCACCACCTATCCGTGCTGCGTTCCGATGGCCGCGTGGAATTTGTTGCGGTCAATAATCGCGAGGGACGCGGACGACCTGAGAAAATGTATTCTCTTTCTCAATCTGCATTAGGAGATAATTTATCAGCGCTGGCGGATGCGTTGCTGTCGGTTGAAGGTTACAAGTTGCAAGTTGAAAGTGTGGCAAGCCGCTTGTTAGATTCAACTCAATTTACCAATTTACCCATCACAAAACGTCTTGCCTTACTGGTTGAGAAATTAAACGAGATGCATTATCAGTCAAGATGGGAAGCCAGCGCCGAAGGTCCGCGCGTGATTTTGGGCAGATGCCCATATGCAAAAATTATTGAACAGCATCCAGAGTTATGTCAAATGGATGCAGCGATGTTGAAAGGTGCGCTGGGAAATAACGTGGAGCAAATTGCTAAAATAGAAAAAATGCAGAGCGCATGTATTTTTGCGACAAAATAAAAAAGCGACAGTTATCAATGTTGAGTTGAATATCTGTCGCTTTATCAAAATGGAAATCTTAATTCGGTGTGGGCGGCGGAGGCAGCAGGAACTGCCGCTTCAATGCCTGCGCGAAGATTTCAAACGCTGAGCCATTTTCGTAACGCCCGGAGAATCTCCACACTGGTTGGATGTACACCGGACCCGTCTGCGGCTCTCCCTCCACCGTATACTGCGGGTAACGCTGATCGATCACATAGTACACCAACTCGATTTTTTCAATGGTGCCGACATCCTGCGGGGCAACGCCCGGAAAGATATTGGGCTGGTCGCTGGTTATGGGAATTGATATCGAGGTGCCATCTCCGCGAACCTCGGCAGCAGAATTGAAGACGCGCATGCCCGGGTAACCCAACACAGTTTCGTCTGGGACAATCAGCACCTCATACTGATGCCTGCCAACATAGGGATCATCCTGAACAGGGGTAGCAGAACCATCAGGGTTGGGAGCCTTCCCCACATCCTCGCCGGGCACGACAGTAGGATAGCCGCTAGGCAGCAAAGCAATATACGTTGCGCCTTCATCCGTTGTAATCAAAGTGACATCTGTGCCGTCGATATTTTTCTTTTGCTGCGTGCCGTAAAACATTTGTATCGTGATGTCGGGGTACGGAATTTCGTAACGGTCAACCGTCAAAACTGCATCACCGTTCTCAGATCCGCCAACTGCGCCCCAGACATCAATGGGACGATTGTTATAAGAATCAAGCGCGCCATCCACATTGCCTTTTAGCAGGTATGTACTTGGGAATGCCTCCGCGCCATTGTCGGCATAAGGGGTTAAAAGATACTGAGAGAATTTGGTACCGTCTTCTCTCTGGAAGATATTAATTTGCAGTGTGCCGCGCAAACCGTTCACTGCTTGCGGTGAAATAGGCGTGGGCGTCGGTTCGGTTAATACGGGGAATGGAACTGGCGTGCCGCTGAGGTTCAAAGCGAAAAACCAATCGCCTCCGCCACCACCGCCTCCGCCACCTCCACCGGTGTTGCTGATCGTATTCCAGTCGAAGGTGTCGCCGCGCGTCATACCGACCACGAAGGCAGGATCCATCGGCAGGGAAATTTCCGCGGGCAGGTCTTCAATCAAATATTTTTTTTCATCTGTATCGACAAACTCGACCTGATCTCCCGCGCGCTGAAGTTTCCCTGAGAGATGCTCTTCATAAATGTCAGATATTTTCCACGATGTTAATTCAAAAGTCTTGACACCGTTGTTGTCATGGAACTGTCCTTGCACTTCGACATACATGCTGGACATGTTTTCCGGGATGTCGCTGACATTGCCTATAACGGGGTAACCATCGAGCAAGACCAAAGACGCGCCGCCATCTACCGCTGTGCTGGTGGCGGACATCCAGCCGTTATAGGTGATTGGCTGATCCAGCGGGCGCGCGTGCGTCCACTGTTTGATGTCTTCTGGCTTAATCAGTGTATCGCCAACCATCATGTAGTTTTTCTGTTGCGCATCCATAGTGTGACCGTAAAGGTTGCCGGGATCGAGCACGCTTTGGAACGCATCTTCCGGGCTGATAACGCCAGCCGAAGCGACTTTATCGTAACTGAGTATTGTGGCAACCACCTGCGTAATCACATTTTGATCCATACTAAATTTCAACCCGTTGACTCCAAAGTTGTCGTTCAGCACCAAAAGTCCGTCGGGTGAAGTGGCAATCGCCACGTAGGTGTAATCGTCCTGCTGCTGAATTTCATATCCGCTGGTAAACCCATAGGATTGCATGAAGTCCGCTATCACCGCTTCGGCGTTTGTGGGTTTGCCGGAATTTGCAGTGTAGATATAACTTGCCCACGCAACAGAATCGGGAATGTATTGGAAGTATCGATCCGAACGAACACGCAGTTGGCGGTTGCCATCGACCACCAAATATTCTGTCTCGCCGCCGAGTAAGGCAGGTATGCCCGACTGCGAATCAAGCTGATAAATCGCGCCGTTCATTTTGAATTGCTGAGCGAGCGCGCGGGCGCTTTCGACAGTGGCGGGTTGCTCTGCCTGCACGGCATATATATTTATCGATTCAGGCACAGGCGGAAATTTTGCGCCGAGGTAAAAGGTTGTGCCGTAGTAATCATACTTCGGCAAATTAGGCGTAGGCTTGGGCTGTGAAGTGGCTATGGTTTGCGTAGGCACATTGGGCGCAGCCACTTTGGGGCTGGGCTGCATTTTCTGAATCACGATCACCACCAGAAAGGCAAATGCCACCAACGCAACCGCAGGCGCAAGAAAAGACAGCGCTTGTTTCAGGCTGGAAATTCGAAAAGATCTGCGCGGCTTGTGCGCCTGTTTGAGTTCATTCTCCAGCCTGCTGGCAAACATCACATTCGGATTAATCTTCTCTGCCGCGTCTTGCAGCAATTTTTCAATATCATTGTTTTGATTTTCGTTCATTGTTCCGCCTCCATTCTGAGGGAGGTTCGCTCACGCAGGTCTTGCAATCCGCGCGAGACGAGCATTTTGATCGCAGCCTCGGTCTTACCGAGAGCCTGCCCTGCTTCTGCATTGGACAGTCCGCTGAAATAGACAAGGCTGATCGCGTCCGCGCGATCCGGGCTGATCTGCCGCAGCGCGCGCGAAACCGCTTCGGTTTGCATACGTTGATACGCGGCTTTATCCGTCGGCACTCCGCCAGCGACTTGCCCGGCGGATTCGATCCCCAAGTCGAATCTGTGTGACCGGAAGAAAAACGCGCGCTTCTTCGCCGCGATTCCCATCAGCCACGCACCGAATGCTCCCGTTCCGCGAAATGACCTGATCCCCTCCAGCGCCGCCATAAAAGTCTGCGAGGTCAAATCCTCGGCATCTTTCATGTTGCCTACATGCGCCATGTGATAGCGATAGACGCGTGTCAAATGGCGACGGTAGAGCTCGGCAAAGGCGTCGGCATCTTCGAGTGCCGTCCTTGCCAGTTGCAGGTCGTCGAGCGGGGGGCTTTGGGTTTGTATATTCATAGTAGTTGTCATAAGCCTCCTGTGTACAATACACAGTATATATGTTGCAGGAAGCATGGAAAAGTAACAGGGAATTTCCAGAAAATTCTGCCGTATGCTCAATTATCAGTAGATCACGAAAACGTAGTAACGACTTCAGTCGTTCGGCTAAAAAGCGACTAAAGTCGCAACTACGAAGTCTTTTCGTGAAGTACTGATTATAGGATAAACTCTCAAACAAGGAGAAGAAAATGTCCGTTGTTGACCATGCCCCAAAGTTAAATTTAAATGAAGCGCTGAACCTTGCAAGCAAATTATATGGATTAAGCGGGACTGTCGAATTATTACCTAGCGAGCGCGACCAAAATTTTTTACTCAAAAGCGATACCGGCGAACGTTTTGTATTGAAGGTCGCGAATTCACTGGAGGAGTATGGTTTTCTCGAAGCGCAGAATCAAGTAATGGAACATGTCGCGCGCAAAGTAAGCCTGCTTCCGAATGTAATCGAATCGCTGAACGGAAAAAAAATCGAGACCACGATTCTCGAAGACGGGAAACAGCATTTTGTCCGCCTGGTGACTTATCTGCAAGGAAAACCAATGGGCAGCGTCAAGCGCCACTCCACAGAGTTGATGATTGATCTTGGAAAAAATCTTGGCGAGTTGGAGCAGGCTTTACAAAGCTTCGACCACCCCGCCCTGCACCGTGATTTTCACTGGGATTTTTCAAGCGGATTGGATATAGTCAAGAAAAACGCAAAACTTGTCCGCGATAAAAAAATACGGGGCATGGTAACTGCGCTGACAAAAAACTTTGAGCAGTTCACGGTTCCGCTCCTTCCCCATTTACGCAAAGGCACAATCTACAACGACGCCAATGACTACAATATTTTAGTCGGCGGCGGCACGGATATTTATTCACGCAACCAAAGCGTGACGGGTTTCATTGACCTCGGTGACATGGTGCATGGTTATATCATCGGCGATCTCGCCATTGCAATTGCTTATGCTATTTTGGATAAACCGCAGCCTTTGGCAACCGCGGCTGAGATCGTGAAAGGCTTTAACTCCACATTCAAGTTGACCGAAGAAGAAATCGCAGCGCTATTCGGGTTCGTAAATCTGCGCCTGTGTATGAGCGTTTGCATCGGCGCGGAGCAGCAAAAAAGTCAGCCGGATAATGACTACCTCGGCATCAGCCAAGCGCCCATAAAAAATACTTTACCGAAGTTAATGAAAATTCATCCGCATTTTGCAAAAGCGATTTTTCGTGAAGCCTGTGGATTAACGCCGTTTGCTTCTTCAACAAAGGTTGTCAAATGGTTGAGCAAAAATAAGAAATCATTTTCCCAAATTCTGCCCGTTGATTTGAAAAAAGAACCGCTGGCAGTTTTTGATCTGAGCATCAGCAGTCCCCTATTGAACGGAGATCCGCGTGAAAACTCCGAGCCAAAGATTACACAACGACTCGATGAAGTTATGAAAAGGTCAAATGCAAAAGTAGGGATTGGGCAATATGATGAAGCGCGTTACTTCTACACTTCACCGGCTTTTGCGACAGGAGAGAATCCAACCGATGAGACACGCACAATTCATCTCGGGATTGATCTGTTTGCGAGCGCAGGCACACCCATCCACGCGCCTTTGGATGGGAAAGTATTTGCGTTTGCAGACAACAACGCCCCGCAAGATTACGGCCCCGTGGTTATTCTTGAACATGAAATTGATGGTTTCGATACGAGCGGGAAGAGCACCCGCTCTACTCAACCATCGGACTTCACCACAACATTCTATACTTTATATGGACACCTGAGTCGCGCATCACTTGTGAAATTAAAAGTCGGGCAGAAAATAAAGCAGGGTAAAAAATTCGCGGAGATCGGCGCAGCGGATGTGAACTGCGGCTGGACTCCGCATTTACATTTTCAGATCATCACGGATTTACTTGACTTGGGCTGTGATTTTCCCGGCGTGGCGCAGCCGAGTCAACGCGAAGTGTGGCTAAGTTTATGCCCCGACCCAAATTTGATTCTAAACATTCCAAAGAAAGCATTTCCCAAGCGCGCGCCGACAAAAGCGGAGACTTTAGCCACGCGGCAAAAACGTCTCGGTGGAAATGTCAGCATCTCGTATCGCTCGCCGGTAAAAGTCGTGCGCGGATGGAAACAATATTTATTTGATGAACAGGGGCGTAAATATATTGATGCCTACAACAACGTCGCACACGTGGGGCATTGCCATCCGCGCGTTGTGGAGGCGGCGCATAAACAAATTGACGTGCTGAACACTAACCTGCGTTATTTGCATGACAATGTCAATACTTATGCGGAAAGATTAACTTCGCTGTTGCCTGATGGTTTGGAAGTCTGTTATTTCGTCAACTCGGCAAGCGAAGCCAATGAACTTTCACTGCGGCTTGCGCGAGCGTACACAAATCAAAAAGACATGATCGTTTTGGAAGCGGCGTATCATGGGAATACAACTTCGTTAATTGATATCAGTCCCTATAAACACGCCGGTCCCGGCGGAAAGGGCGCACCGGATTGGGTGCATACTGTTCCCATCCCTGATGTTTTTCGCGGTGAATTCAAAGCGGACGATATATCCGCGGGGGTGAAATATGCGGCGTATGTGAAAAAATCCGTGGAGTCGATTCAATCCCGTGGGCGCGGAGTCGCGGGCTTCATCGCCGAGTCGCTGCCGAGCGTGGGTGGGCAGATCGTTTTCCCCAACGGATATTTAGCGGACGTGTATCGTTATGTGCGCGCGGCGGGCGGAATTTGCATCGCGGATGAAGTGCAGACGGGCTTCGGCAGAGTCGGTTCGCACATGTGGGGCTTTGAAATGCAGCACGTCGCGCCGGATATTGTCGTGCTGGGCAAGCCGATCGGCAACGGGCATCCGCTCGCGGCGGTTATCACGCGGCGCGATATTGCGGATGCGTTCAATAACGGCATGGAATATTTCACCACTTTTGGCGGAAATCCCGTTTCGTGCGCGGTGGGGCTTGCGGTGCTGGATGTGCTGCAAGACGAGAAGCTACAGGCGCACGCGCAGCGCGTTGGCAATAGATTATTGAAGGGCTTGAAATCCTTTGTCGGCAAGTACAACATGGTCGCGGATGCAAGAGGCGCGGGCTTATTTTTGGGTGTGGAACTTGTGCGCGATTTTTCCACGCTTGAACCGGCAGCAGAGGAAGCGGCGTTCATCTCGAATAGAATGCGCGAACACGGAATTTTGCTCGGCACTGATGGGCCGTATCACAACGTGGTCAAAATCCGCCCGCCGATGCCGTTTGATGAGTCAGACGCGGATTATCTGTTGTACGTGTTTGAGAAAATTTTGAGGGAGGATTTTGGAATGTGTTGATAGACTGCTATAATATTGTTGAATTACCAAGGAGAACGAAATGCTTCAACAAATCGTCATCGAGTCTGATTCAAAACTGGAGATCAAATCCCTGCTGGAAAGCGCAATTCACAGCGAATTACGCAGTGTTCAGCGCGGCATTGATCTAACACGCTCCCGTCTCGAAGCCTTCGAGAAAAAATACGGAATGACCACCGCCGAATTTCTGCGCCAATTCAATCCCGATGACCTGAAAGAAACGCTCGATTTTATTGACTGGCAGGGCGAGACCAAAATGCTGGCTTTGCTCGAAGAAAAAAGAAAGGCGCTTGAGGTTGGACTTTTGACAAAATAGTAGGAGTTGCGTCAAAATAGGGATATTAAGCAAAACGAACATATCACCCAACTGAAGCAATAAATCAAAAAAGGATAGGTGCAATATGGCTGAGCGATTTAAGGGAAAGGTTAAGTGGTTCAATGGTACAAAAGGATATGGGTTCATTGAGCGCGAAGGTGGATCAGATGTATTTGTTCACTTCGCAGCTATCCAAGTAGACGGATTTCGTAATCTTAGCGAAGGTCAGGAAGTTGAGTTTAGTATCGAAAAGGGACCAAGGGGTTTGCAGGCAGCAGACGTGGTTCCATTAGCAGGCAACTCCATCACCGACGATGCCCCACCTCCTCCCAAAAAAGAAACGGAAGCTGACAAAGTGGGAATTCAAAAAGAAGTTGAGAAAATAGTGGCAGTGTCTACGAGGCAAGAAAACGAAGAAATTGCCCAAAAAGAAAAGAACATTGAAGGGCTTGTCGCTGAAAGAGTCGCTGCTCGCGAACTTGACAAGACTGAGGCTCAATTAAAGTCTCATGCCGTAAAAATAAAAGAAGCAAGCGAAATTCTCGAAAAAAGAAAACTGGAAACTGAGGGGGAAAGAAAGCAGCTTGCGACTGATCACGTCAAACTCCAGGAATTAGGCGGAGAGCAGGTCGTCAAAATATTTTCCGAAGAAGAACAAGTTGACATAAAACCTTTTGCCGATAATTTTTACACTCAAAATCTGCATAAGGGTATTCCTCCCTATTTTGAAAAGCAGGGGTACTCAATTAACGAAGCAGTCTCCACTCAATTCTTTCTTTCCACGTTATGTGCGGCGATTAGTGGTCAGTTCGTTGTACTGAGTGGTTCCACCGGCGTCGGAAAAACGAGCATGGTGAATATGTTCGCTTCGGCATTGGGCGCGGGTCACGGCATAGTGCCTGTCCGTCCGTCGTGGATTGACCCGACCGACCTGTTGGGTTTTTATAATCCCCAACTCAACCGATATCAAGCTTCGCCGTTTATGGATTGCTTTTTGGAAGCGGGAAATTACACAAATGCCAATCGAATGTACTTCCTGACGCTCGATGAGATGAATCTCAGCCGCATTGAGAACTACGCCGCAGATTTCCTATCGCGTTTTGAAAAAGCCCGTGCTGGAGAAAAGAATGCCAGTCTCCACTTGTATTCCAAAGATATTGAACAACAATTGAAAGCGGGAAACCATCGCAACAAATATCCTGCGCACATGGAAATTCCAGAAGGCTTGATCATATTTGGAACTGTCAACTTGGACGACACGACCCACCATCTGAGTCCCAAGTTTCTAGATCGTTCATTCATCATCAATGTCCCCGCGCAGAAACTCGCAGACCAAATCTCCAAAATCGGCAATGCGAGCGCGCAAAATCAGACTTTCTTTGACATGTCCTTGAACTCTGTTAAGGAACTGGTAAATGGGAAGGAAAATTTTTCGCCTGAAACCCAGAAAATTTGGGAGGACGTCTTGGGATGGCAGGAAGATTACATCCAGCCGTTGGGCATTCGGCTTGGATTCCGTTTCTCGCAAATGTACGTCAATTTTATGCAAATCGCTGCAAAATTCAACGTGGAGCCACGTGCCGCTGCCAGCGTTTTCTTCCAATCCAAACTGCTTCCATGGATCTCGTTCAACCGCGATGACAAAGCGATTGGTGACGCCGACCAAACAAAACTGGATATTTTGGAGAGTTGGGTAGGTGATGAGATTGTTTCCAGTTATCCACAAGAATATGGCTTGCAAAGCGCGCTGCAAAAGATTTTAGAGCGCAGTTCCGATTCAATTGTTGTGCGTTATCTTGAATAGAAATAGCCATGAATGACCTGCGTTTTCTTTCCCAACGTCCTCCCTGGCCCGAACTTAAGTTTGACGAAGAAAACAAATGCTATCTTATTTCCCAATACAACAGGGAAAGATGGCTTGTCAGCGCAACCGACCCTGAAAAGAAAATTATCCCCCATATACAGGCAAATGGGAAATTACTGCCGTTGTCTTTGGATAAAAGATCAACAGGATATATTATTCCTTACAGCAAAGGAAAACGAGAATCTGATCCTCTTGTCAAAGCGCTTGATGAGGCTGTAAATGGACGCGCGGGAAAACTTATACTATACGATCAGGAGGGCAGGGAACTTTCACCGTATTTATATATTTTCACAGAAACCATCTCCGAGGAAGATTACAAAGCGCTTCTCGATAGGTTGGGGCAACTTGCAATAGCCCATGAGAGTGGCGTGTTAGCGCCTGTGGCTGTGCTACGCGAGACTACGGAGCAAAAAGCGAAGGAAAAACAGTTAAGAGGAGACGCATTTGAAAACCTAGCCAGAGCAATCGAGGAAAATTGGGAAAACATCAAGAGAAGTCCAGCCAAGGAAATCAAACTCGACACGAAAATCGTTGACCTGACCAATTTGCAGTCGGCTCACTCAGTTCGCACCATTAATCAAGCCGTGCAAAAACCTCATCAGCGCAGGCAGCAAATTCTGGAACGACAGGAAACCTACGATTCAGAAGAGAATCGCTTTCTAGTTCATGTTCTAAAAGATGTCTTAATTCCCAAGGCAAAACCATTGGCGGAATATTTTAGAAGTCATGCCGCAAAAATCAAGGAAATTCAAAACGATAGTCAAAGAAAACCTGATGCTTATCGCCATGGACAAAACTATTTGATTTTGTGGCAGGAACGCCGTGTCAAAATTGAACAGGAAGCCAATCGGCTTGAAAGCCAGGCGGCAAATATCGAAAAAATCATAAATAAGGCAAAAGAGTATTTACATGAACCTTTTTTGAAGGATATTGCTTCCAATGTAAGTTCGTTTCGCCCATCAGCAAAAATAGCAAATTCAAAAATATATGGGCCAGTGTACAAAGCATATCAAGACTATTTGAACAACGCAAAATCCCCCCAGCAAAAAAGCCTTGCCTGGGCGCTAGAAGAAAAGTCTGTGCGGCGCGTCTCTAACTTGTACGAGATATGGGTCTTTTTTGAGGTTTACGCGAGACTGGTACATGATTTTGGATTCACCCCTGATGGCAATTCTCCGTTTGATACCGTTGAGGTGTTCGATGGAGAAATAACTTTACAAGAAGGTAGCGCATACAGTTTAAATTTCATCCCTAAGAACCAGAATTCAAGTGTCCCTATGTGTAAGGCAGTTTTGTCTTATTCACCTAAAATAAAGACGCGTCCGTGCAAATTAGGCAAAAAATGTTTTGATCAGAATATTTGTCCCTCGCTGCCATGTTACAACCAAATCAAAAATGGGGATTGGGATACATTAAAGCCTGATATTACCCTTACTCTGCAGGCTGGTGCGCAAACGAAAAAAATTGCTCTTGACGTAAAGTACAGAAATTATGCAGACATGAAATTTGTGTCTGAAAAAGACAAAAAATACAAGGTTGACACACAATTTGAGGCAGATTTATTTGGAACAGCAAAAATGAAATACCTCAATGGGCTTGAATACGATTCTTCGTTTGTGCTTCACTCTGATCCAGATCGCCAATACACCGTTTTCGGGGAAGAGCCATTTAAGCCCACCCCACTCCGTGAGAGAGCAAACGGAGAATGGTGGCCTGGTCATAAAATTGGCGCAGTTTGCGTAACTCCCAGTCAGCAAAAAGGTCTGGATAGTTTACTGCGCTGCTTCTTGATGTATCACGTTCGCCTAGTGCAAGTTTGCTGGAATCCTTTATGTCATTCAATTCTCGTGGAAGGGAAGGGAATGATGAAACAGCCTGGCTATAAAGGAGATTATTATCAGTGCCCTGATTGTGGAGAGTTTTGGATTAGTCAACATTGCAAAGGTGGTCACCCGTTAGTGAAAATGGGAAAATCCTCTTTTCATAAAATCGCATTCCAAAACGAATGGAATTGTATATGCCCTGCCTGCGGAGATCAGTTTGCGGCAGATTCTAGAATTCCTATCACCCGCTGACAAATTCCTTCTGCACCACCTCGACATTTGCCGCTTTCAGGAAATTATCCGCGTTCTCGTCGGTGCGGTACGTCATGATTATAATTACTCTGCATTATATGTGTTCGAGAATATTCACATTATATTTGGAAATATCCTGATCGAAGATTTTGGAATTCGTCATTAATCAACAAGGAGCAAAAAATGAAAGCCATTCGTTTTATCGGTGCGAACAAACTTTTGGAAATGCAGGAAATCCCCATTCCAGAAATCGGCGAGCGGGATATTCTCGTGCGAGTCAAAGCCGCGGGCGTTTGTCATTCGGATGCGCATTATCGCGCGGGGATTTCTCCGGTGAAACCGGTTCCGCTCATCAACCCGCCATGATACAACGCAATTGACAATGCCTTAATCCCCGGTCCAAATTGTCCCGCGTAGCCCGTTGGCAATTCAGCCAGATATGTGCAACCCAATGACGGTGAATAATATTTTTCCTTCAGAAAACGAACGTTATCCGTCT
>VFKN01000015.1 GCA_009885525.1 Anaerolineaceae bacterium
CAGGCCGGGGTTGCTCTCTGCGCCGTCCCCGGCGCAGGGTTTCCTCGCAAACCGCCGCCGAGGACGGCGGCTGGAGCATAGGTTAATGACAACCTTTGCGTGCACACAAATCACATCTTTATGCTGCATGTCCGTGCGATGCACTCCCGCGCTTACCTGTGTAAATTAACAGGTGACTCTTCTCCGTGCCCGCTGTACAATGGGGCTATGCCAGACTCGAACGAACCGCTTGCCAGTTTACAGAACGCGCTTTCGCTGCTGATTGAACAGGCGCAGGCTTACGAACTTGCGCTGCCCGCGAATAATTACGCGGCGCGCGCGGCAGTCTCCGCGTTGACTCGCCTTGCGCGGCAGGCGCAGAGCGAAGCGCTTAGCGCCGCAGAGTCTTTGCAGCCGCGCGAATCCAGCGAAGATCCCTTCTCGCCGCGTGAACATGAAGTGCTGACTCTCGCCGCCGAAGGCTTGACCAACAAAGAAATCGCCTACCGCTTGGGAATCAGCGAGCGGACAGTTCAATTCCACATCAATTCAATATTTCATAAGACCAGCACCAACTCGCGTACGGAGGCAGTGGTGTTGGCGTTGCGGAATAAATGGATTGGAAAAAATAAGTGAACGGTGGTCGAGTAGCCCCGAATGTTTTTAGAGGGGCGTATTGAGACCACCTGTGGTAACAGCTGATGCGGAAAATTTTTATTTTGTGTAAGATGGGGGAAGGTAAAAAAAGGAGATCAACATGACAAAAAATAATTTACACACAGCCCTCGGTCCGCTTGCTCCGCTCTTTGAAGACCCGGAGATATCGGAAATCATGGTGGATGGACCTGAGCGCGTCACCGTCGAGCGGTTCCACACCAAGATCGAAGACACCGCCGTCCGCTTCAACTCCAATGATGAAGTGAAGGATGTTATTCAAGCAATCCTTGAATCTGTGGGCGTTGAATTGGAAAGTGACAAGACCATCTATGATGTTCGTCTGAGTGATAACAGCCGCATGATGGTCATCCTTTCACCGACTTCGATTAACGGTCACAGCGTCACCTTCCGCAAGTGGATTGCGCGTCAGATCACCTGGGAAAAAATGATTGAATACAAATCCATCAGCGCTGAAGCGCGCGACCTGATCCAATCTGCGCTCAATGCTCATATCAGCATCTTGATCGCAGGCGGAACCTCCAGCGGCAAGACTACCTTCGCCAACCGCGTCGTTGAATTGATCTCGCCCGAGGAGCGGATTGTCTCTGTAGAGCAGACACACGAATTCCAATTTGTACATCCGCGCGCGATTTTTCTGGAAGCCGATGACGCCACCCACGTGAAGATGAACGACCTGCTGACCGCCGGCTCCAAGATGCGCCCTGATTGGCTGATTGTTGGCGACATGATCGGCACGGATGCCATGCGTACCATGCAGATTTTTAGCAATGGGCACAACGGCATCACGACCATCCATGCCAGCAGTGTGGAAAACGCCCTCACCCGCCTCGAAGCCATGTGCCTGATGGCAAACCTCGGCTTGGGGCTGGAAGATATCCGCGAGATGATCGCTTCTGCTTTACAATTGGTAATCTATCAGGAATGTCTGGTGCCGAATGACAGCCGCAAGGTAACTCAAATTTCCGAGCTGCGCGGATTGGAAAATGGCCGCTACGTTCTCCAGCCGCTAATGCGTTACAACCCCGAGACAGATCAATTCGAATTCACAGGCGCGAAGGCGAGCTGGCAAACATAATCTCGCAAAAAAAGACAAAAAAGTGAAAGGGCTTAATTCCTTCCACTTTTTCTTCGTAACAGAATACAAGGTAAATCGTTCGATTTTATTTTTTGAATAACAGTACTGATCACACCTTGCAGTCAAAAAGACATAGCGTTATAACTAATCTACTCAACCTTATTATGCGAAAGGAATGCGTAAGGTCACTAATTTACATGAGTTAGGAGATTAGCATGAAAAAAAATTTAGCAGTTACATTCATCCTTGTATTTTTTACCCTGTTCGCCCCGCAACTTGTGCGCGCAGCAGGAAACACATACTACGTTTCCGTTACTGGGAATGATTCAAATTCAGGCACAATAGAGAAGCCGTTCCGCACAATTCAAAAGGCGGCAAATATCGTTGCGGCAGGCGATACTGTCTATGTGCGCGGCGGGACGTATAAAGAAAAAGTGACAGCAAAAAACTCCGGCACTGTGGATAATTACATTACGTTTTCCGCATACCCGGGTGAGACAGCCATAGTTGATGGGAGCGGGATCCCGCTCGCCAGCGATAGCGGGGTAATTTATATTTTAAACAAGAGCTACATCAAGATCACCAATTTGAAAGTCATTAATTCCGCAGCAATGGGAATTGTAGTTGATACAGGAAACCATATCATCATTGAGAAAAACCACACCTACAACACCGTTTCTTCCGGCATTGGAATACGGCATGTAACCAATATGATTGTGGATGGGAATGAAGTAATACTTGCCTGCAATGACGGCGACGGGGAAATGATCAGCGTCGCAAGCAGCGCGTTTGTTGACATCACCAATAATAAAGTACATCATGGGGGACCCGGCACAGTTGGGGGCGAAGGGATTAACGTAAAGAATGGCTCGCACGATGTTCTGGTTCAGGGCAATCAAATACATCACAATTCTCGCGTGGGTATTTATGTGGATGCGTATCTTAATCACACCTACAACGTTTTTATCGATCGCAACAGTGTGTACAGCAATCGATCCGGCATAGCCGTCGCATCCGAGCACGGCGGCGAGTTGAATGATATCTTCATCACCAACAATCTTGTTTATCAAAATGTAAGGGGCGGAATCATGATCGGCGATTGGGGCATAGGACATCCACATAATATCTATATCATCAACAATACGGTTGCACTCAACAAAAACGGCGGCATTGCGTTATGGGATTCCGGGTCTACAAATATTTTTGTGCAAAACAACATCCTTAGTCAGAACAGCGATTTCACCATCCAGGCGACCGGCTTACCACTTTCTGAAACAACCATAACCAACAATTTACTGGATGGATATCGCAATCTGAGTACGGAAGTACGCGGGACAAATTACATTGAAGCGGGCGCGAAATTTTCCGACGCTACGAACTCCGATTTCCACCTGCTTCCCACTTCTCCCGCTATTGACACAGGCACAACAGTCAACGCGCCCGCACAGGATTTTGCAAACCAAACACGCGATGCACACATTGATATTGGCGCATACGAATATGATCCCGCATATTCATATCCATTCTTTACAAGCACCTTCAACACAAACTTCTCCGGCTGGTCGAAAACAAGAAAAGTGATCCTGTACAGTGGCGCTCCGCGTATTGGCGCGCGGAGCATACGTTTATCCGGAAACGCCTCGATCACACGTATCATACCCACAACAGGATATGAAAATCTCACATTGACAATTTACATGGGCGCGAAATCCTATGAAGGCAAGGAAAAACTCACCCTTTCCTGGTGGAATGGCGCATTATGGCAGCCGCTCATCGTTATCAAAAATAGTTCGCCAAAAGAAAATGGGAAACTCAACTATCTCGTATTTCCCCTCCCCTCCCAGGCCGGCAATAGCTCGGGATTTAAACTACGCATTGCGCAAACCGGCGCCGACCTTGCAGATTATGGATACATTGACTCTGTTCAATTGAAAGGAACACAGGTTCCATAAAACAACCCACACCCGATACAACATTCAAAATATGTGAAGAAATATTAAAAAGAGAAGCGGACGCAAACCCGCTTCTCTTTTTAACAAAGGTCAACGCCTTGAAAACTACACTGGTTCTTGTGGATTAAATTTGTTCAATCTCCATAAGATTACTGCATAAAAAGAAAGCAGCACCACCATGATCCACGGCAGATAGGTAAGAATATCTGTCAATACGTACGAGCCATCATATAAAATCGCATCCCCAAAAATAATGTAGCTGAATAGTCGTACTATGTCCGCAAATGCGTACGGCACAAAAACGACCCAAAGAAAATTGACAATCCTTTTATCTTCCAAAGTACCGATCAGATATGTGAATATCGCGATACCGAGGGATATTTCCCAGACCATATCCAACCAGATGAATGCTCCCAGATAAAGGGCAAACGCGAAGTCCAGCGCAAGGCGGGGGACTTCATCTCCGCGTTTATTTAATGGGTAAATCAAATAACGAAGTGAAACGATTCCCAAAGGCGCAAGGAGCAAGAGTTTGACGAGTGTAGCGACTTTCATCATTGTTGGGGAAATGCCAAAGAAATACACAACTGTTTGCACGATGGAATGGTTGTAACCGAGGAACGGTTTATCAGGTCCGCGCCAGGGGAAGTCGCGGCTTAAGCGCGCAAGAAATGCAATGTAGTCTGTATATTGCTGGACTCCGTAGCCAACGCCGCCGATCAAAATCGTTGCACCGGCAACAAGTAGATAAGCAATTGCTGACCCAACAATAAGACGAATAAAGAATTTATAACGTCCCAGTAAAAGCGGGAGCGCCGCTGCAAACGCCCACTGTGGCTTGATCGGCAAAATGATCACGCCAAGCCAGAAGATGGCCCAACCCAAGTTCTCCTCCAGCAAAGCGTTGATGAACAGCGTAGCGACCAGAGCCATAATGATGTATATATTTAAATAAGCAACGTCATCCCAAAAGGCAGAAAACACAACCCATAGCGGCAGTAAATTCACAAGAGCATGCGAGGCACTGGTGAGTTGTAAACGCTTAAATATTTTCCCCCAATAAATGTACATTAACACATAAGCAGCGATGTGAAAAAGAACATCCAGCGGAACCAAGACCGGCATAGGCAGGAGCAGAATCGGCATGAACATCAACGCAAACGCGGGTGAATATGGGTAATGCGTTTCCAGGTGTTCAAGCGTGCCTTTGAGATACAAATCTTCGCGCGCTAAAAAATGGCGCGCCGCATTCACATAAATATCTAAATCCGAAGCGACTTGTCCTTCAGGTGCGCTTACCGATGCCGAGGTCATATCCACGAGCAGGATTGCCTGAATCCCCATGCGCAAAACGGTATAGACCAACGCCAGGATTACCAGGACACGAAATGTTTTTGAACTCGTCCATTGCGTTCGAATATCGGTCATCATAAAATCCTCCGTAAAAACAGGTTGAAATAATTATCCTTTGATTAGCAGGAAGTGACTTTACACTTTTGTTAACAAACTCAGAACAATCAAAACGTAAAACTTGTACAAACAAGAAGTAAAATGGAGCTGTGACAAATTTCACCACACCGAACTTTACCACCAAAATTGCGCGGAGCATCGACGAGATAAGTCCACAAGCGTGGGAGGAACTTTCAGCGGGCAGGCCGTTTCAAAGTCACAAGTGGTATCAATTCGGTGAGCGCGTGATGAGCGACTGCGAATCGATCTATCTGCTGGTATATCAGGATACCATGCTGGTCGGCAGCGCCGTGTTGTGGAAAATTCGCAACGAGCCGCTCCCCATCAATCCCGGAATTGGGCGTGCGTTTCTCGAAGCGACCCTGCGCCGCTGGCCGCTTCTAATTTGCCGTTCACCATTAGCGAATACAGCGGGGCTAATTCTTCCGGCTGATCAATCTCTGCGCGCTGAAACACTCAAAGTATTAAGTGAAACCGCGTTGAATATCAGCAGGCAAAATCACTGCCTCGCGCTTGTATTCGATTTTTTAGGTAAAAGCGAAATCCAAAACTGGCAAAGCGGATTTTCATCCATGCAGGTTTCAGATCCGGGAACAATCATGCAAAATCACTGGCAAAATCTCGACGAGTATCTTGCCAGTGGAAATAAAAAAGATCGCCAGCATTACAAGCGGACTTTGCGCGAAGCGGAAAAACTCGGCATCAAGATCGAGAAGCATACCAGAGTTCCAGATGTGAACGCTGCCCTTGAGTTGATCTATAATGTAGATCATCATTACCAGAACGCGCCAAATCCATGGATACGCAATCTGCTCGAAAATCTTGAAATGGCAAACGGCATCTGGCTGGAAGCAAGGCAAAACGGAAAACTGGTCGGCTGCGGCGCGCTGTTCGAAGATAATCAAACACAATTAACCACCGCCCTGGGGTTGGCAGAGAATATTCCCTACGTATATCTGCTGCTGACATACGCAAGTTTGGAAGAAGCGTTCCTCAAAAATGTTCACGCCTTGCGCTGGGGCAGCGGCGCTTATGATGTAAAACAAAATTTAGGTTTTGAATTGGAAGATAATGACTATATTGTTATTTCCAGCAACAATCTATTTATACAAAAGTTAAGCACCTGGATAACAAGGTAAAGGGAACAAACATGGATATCACACTAAATCAATTTCTCAACCTATCAACAGAAGAGGCGGCAAAATTAACACGTGCTGCTGAAGGAGGGAATGTCTGTGTTTTCCCGATAAACAATACGCGCAGATGGTTTATATTGGAATATGGCGCGGAAAAATTTGAAGACCCGCTAAAAGCATACATGGAAATTACAGGCAGGGAACATATCCGCCTGTATAAATTATTATTCGATCACGGACTCGATACTTTGATCAATCCCGTTTTTGGCGTTGAGTTATTTCGTCGCGGCGACGAGTATATGAAAAAAGTCGGCGCGGATGGGCTGGAATGGCTTGCATCGCATCCCGATTTTTTGAAATTCTATGACGACTATCAAGTGCGCGTTCATTTCTATGGCGACTATCGGCCGGTTTTGCAGGGAACACCCTACGAATATTTATGCGATAAATTTGAAGAGGCCTCGCGGCGCACACAGCATTATGATAAGCATCGTCTCTTCTTCGGCGTATGCGGCACAGATGCAACCCAGGCAGTCGCTAATTTTTCCGTCCAACATTTTAAAGAAACGGGAAATACACCCAGCCGTGAAGAAGTGGTCGCGGCATACTACGGCGAATATGTTGCGCACGCGGACCTTTTCATCAGCTCCGATAAATTCTGGGTGTTCGACTATCCCCTGCTAAGTTCGGGGGAAGAGGATTTATATTACATGGTTGCGCCATCGCTGTATCTCGAAGAAAAACAGCTGCGGCACATTTTATACGACCACCTGTACACGCGTCAAATTGACCATCCCGATTTTGAGGCAATGTCAAAAATTGAATTTGAACGCATGGCGAATTTCTACAAAAAGAACAAAGAAATGACTCTGGGAATCGGCAGGCTGGAAGATAACGTCTGGTATCCAATATTTTAAAGATTCAACATGACTATTAATTTCAAACAGGAAGTTCAAGATTTATTGAAGACCATCGGCGCGGGACGCATGTCCAATAACGCCTACGATACGTCCTGGATCGCACGGCTGGCGGATTTGGACTCAGGATTCAGTAATAAAGCACTAAATTGGATCAGCGACCATCAATTGTATGATGGGAGTTGGGGGACACAGGAGCCATTTTATTATCATGACCGCGTGATCTGCACACTTAGCGCAATGATCGCCTTGACCTATCGCGGCCGCCGGGCTTACGACCATTTACAAATAGAGCGGGGATTATCAGCTCTTGATAAAATAACCTCCAATGCCACACGAGGCTTGCAGGCGGACCCTAACGGCGCAACGGCGGGATTTGAGATGATAATCCCCACCCTGATTTCTGAAGCCGAAAAACTGGGGATTATTAAACAACAAGGGGATCGAATTTTGGGACGCCTCACTCAATTGCGCGAAGCAAAGATGAAAAAATTGAGCGGCATGAAGATCAACAGAAATTTCACACCTGCGTTCTCATCTGAAATGGCAGGTCAAGACCAAGCCAACATTTTAGATATTGAAAATATTCAGGAAACAAATGGCTCGGTAGCAAACAGCCCTTCTGCAACCGCGTATTTTGCATTGAATTTGAAACGCAACAATCCTGCTGCAATGGAGTATCTTTATAAATGGGTCACGGCAGAAGGCGGAGCACCCAATGTAGCCCCATTCGACATTTTTGAGCCTGCATGGGTTTTATGGAATTTGAGATTGGCGGGACAACTTGACCCGCAAACCATGGAGTTATGCCAGCCGCATCTCGATTTTATCGAGAAAAATTGGAATGTCAAAACGGGTATTGGTCACGCCTCAGAATACACACCCAAAGACAGCGACGACTCCGGACTGGTATTTGAGCTACTGACAGCATTTGGCAGGCATGCGAATATCGAGGCAGTTTTAAGTTACGAAGAAGAGACCTATTTTCGATGTTTTGCGTTGGAAGCAAACTCGTCGATCAGCGCGAACATTCACGTGCTTGGCGCGCTCAGATCCGCCCAATATAGTTCCAAACATCCGTCTGTATCAAAAATTTTGAACTTCCTGAGAAATAATCGCATAGCAGATGCTTATTGGTTCGATAAATGGCACGTTTCACCCTACTATGCAACCAGCCATGCAATTATCGCGTGTGCCGGATACGATGACGATCTTTGTTCGAATGCAATAGAATGGATCATAAAAACACAACGGCAGGACGGAGCATGGGGGTTTTACCCTTCTCCCACCGCCGAAGAAACAGCGTATTGCCTCCAGGCATTATCAATATGGGGGCGCAGTCATAAAAACAACGCCGGCGCGGCGATCACTAATGGAGCGAAATGGCTTGAGGAAAATATTGACAAGCCATATCAATCCATGTGGATTGGAAAAGCGCTCTATTGCCCTGAATATGTTGTACGTTCCACCATTTTAAGTGCGCTTGAATTAGCGCAACAAGGTATATAAAATGTCGATAGCAAAATTAAAAGCCGCTTCTCAAAATTTACTGGATGTTCCGTCCATCGATCCGGATGATGCCCGTAGAAGAAAACTATTAAATATTCTTTTGGCAGGGGTTGCTGTGCTGGCATTACTTGCCTTAATCATAACCGGAGCGTTTCTGATATTCAACCCAAACGTCAAAGGGGCTGCAAGAGATGGATTGTTTTTAACACTTTACTCCGGCATTGCCTTTTTTATAGGCACATTTGCTTTTTATGCTTTGAACCGTTACGTCTCAGGGTGGCTTGCCAGTTTTTCTTTTCTATCATTTATGTTGATAGTTTTATCGTTAAGTGATAGTCCCAAAGAATTATCTGAAGGGCGTAGTCTTTTTGTTTACACAATACCCATTGTAATGGCAAGTGTTTTATTGTCACCCTTATCCAGCTTCATTTTTGCAATGCTGAGTTCGATCGCCGTTGTGATCATGGCAAATATCGCCCAAGGTACCCCTAACCAGATCGCCATGGTAGGATATTTCTTCCTTGCCCTTATTTCCTGGCTTTCTGCGCGCAGTCTCGAGCAGGCATTAAAAGAACTCCGTACCATTAACCTTAACCTCGATATGCTCGTGAGTCAAAAGACTCAGGAACTCGCTTCGACGCTTTCGCGCGAGCTGATGTTGGCGGGGCGCAACCAAGCCATCCTTAACTCCATCGCTGATGGCGTGATCGTCTTTGATGAAAAGAATACTGCCATTCTGGCAAACCCTGCCCTCAGTCAATTAACAGAGACGCCATTTCATAACTTTGTAAACATCGGGATAACAGGTTTTGCCCAACACGAATCACTTGCTCCTGCGGCTCGAGCCACCTTATTAGGTCTGTTGGAAAATCCCCGAAAAAGCGCGGTGGGCATGCGCTTCATCTGGGGGGACAAAACACTCTCCATTAGCATTGCCCGCGTCTATGATGCCGCGAACACACATATAGGCACGGTAGCAGTCTTCCGTGATGTAACGCGCGAGGTGGAGTTGGAGAAAATGAAAGATACATTCATGGGAATTGTTTCACACGAACTACGCACACCCTTGAATGCAATCCTCGGATATGCAGAAATGTTCAAAGAAGGTGTCTATGGTTCCCTGAATGAAAAACAATTGAATATCTCCGTGCGTGTTATGACCAACACCCAACGCCTGCTTGCCATCGTCAGTGACCTGCTCGATCAGGCACAAGTTCAGTCAGGCAAATTAAGAGTGCAGATGGTCCCATGCAAACCTATCGAAATGCTCGAAACCCTGCACGGCGTCATGGATAAGATCGCGGCAGACAAAGGAGTCGAATTCGTCACTGAACTCGACCCCGCCATGCCGTCTGTTATGCTCGGCGATCCGCAGCGTCTACAGCAAATCATGGTTAACCTCGCGAATAACGCGGTCAAATTTACAGAGAAAGGAAGTGTGTGTGTTAACATATTGCGAGCAGATGAAAATTCCTGGCAGATCCAAACCATAGACACTGGCGGTGGGATTCCCAAAGAGGCGCAGGAATATATCTTCGAATCATTCCGCCAGGTGGAGAGTACCAGCACACGCAAACACGGGGGCATTGGATTGGGGCTTTCCATTGTCAAACAGCTGGTCGAGCTTATGAAAGGTAAAATCATTGTGGAAAGTGAAGTGGACAAAGGCAGCACGTTTACCGCCACCCTGCCGCTCATTCTTGAAAGTTCAACATATCCTAAAATAAAACTAGAGGAAAAATGACCGACTTTGCATTAATCATTGAAGACGATGAAGATCTGTCCGAGATTTTTGGACAGGCCCTGGCTGCCGCGAACTTTTCCATAGAAGTAATTCGTGATGGCGCCATCGCGCAGCAGCGCCTTAAAGAAGTGGAACCCACCGTGATCGTTCTGGACATGCATTTGCCACACGTCTCAGGCGACATACTTCTCAAACAGATCCGCGAAGACAAACGGTTGGATAAAACCAATGTGGTCGTTGCCACCGCAGATGCACAAATGGGTGAAGCCGTGCGTGACATCGCCGACTTTGTGTTGATCAAGCCGATCACCTTCACCCAACTACGCGACCTGACCTCGCGGCTGCGCCAGTCCAAATAACCTACTCCTCCGTTTCAGAATCCGCACGCAGGATTACGTCAGGCATGGGATTGGAATTCCGCTTCATGCCCCATCTTTGGGTCGCCTGTTCGTGGATTAACCATATCTGTTCTTCGGTGAGATTCCGCGACACAACGGCAGGGAATGCTTCTTCAAAATAAACATAGGGGGGACGATTTTCAATGCCAATGGAGTGATAATCTATTTTGTCCTTCATCTCATGCAAGGCTGTAATGGCTGTATTGGGATGATAGGTCAAAATATTGGGACTGGCGATGGAAAGTAAATTCTCAACCAGCAGTTCCTCCACTTTGGAGATCGTCTCCTCGATGGTTTCCATTGTCTCGCCATCCAAGCCAAATAATACCGATGAGCCGACCGTGATCCCCGCTACACGAGCCATGCCCAGCGCAACACGGACGCGGTCATCCCAGGCCTGCTTCCGGTTGATGTTCTTATGCACCTTCTCGATCACCGGCGCGGACATACTCTCGATTCCAATATAGATGTAACAACAGCCCGCCTTCTTCATTTCATGCAAAGCAAGCATGGCCTCCTCCGGCACGCGCCGCGAAGCCAGCAAATCAACTGTGAATTGTGCGCCCCACATCAGGTCTACAACCTTTTGTGTTTCCACCTCACGCCCGAAAATACGCATGATCTTTGAAGGTGAATTCTTTGCGATATCGCGCAAATGGATCAACTCTCTGCAAAAGTTGATCACATTCCCAAAGTTGCCGCCCCAAAAAATTGAATCATCGAAGAATAACGCTTCCGCGCCATAGCTGATATATTCGACCACTCTTTCCAGCGCGCGTTGAACACCCTCCGCGTTGAAAGAGCGGAACGCTCCCACCACGGTCACACCTTCGGAACAAAAATAGCAATGATATGTGCAGGCATTGGTCACCATAAAATGCGCGGTTCGCAAAACCTGTTCGTCGCGTTTAAAAATAGGGAACAAAGCGCGCACCGCGAACGCTTGATACGGCGAAGGCAAAATAGATAGATCCAACTTAATCTCTGAATTGATCATCCACGCATGAGCCACCGTGTTTGATTCCAACCCGACAATGATCGACCTGCCGGGGATTGGATCAAACAACGGAGCGAATTTCGATAATGCCTCAAGTACAGCATGCACAATGGTTGTTTTTAATTCCAAATCCATCGAAATTGAAATCACCTTCATCAAAATATCCAGCGCGTAATACCCGTCGCCTGCGACCAAAAAGTCAAAGACGGGTTCGATCACACCGTCAAAAATCTTGACAATCGCGCTGGTCGGCTCCAATACGATCTGCCGCGTAACCGCATCAAAATGGATCGTCTCATCCACATGGCGTCCGCCTAAGACAATCAAACAATCAGGCAAATGTTTACGCACCACGCGCGCGATATCAATTGCATAACGATGCGCGGGGGAAACCGAGCTGATCAACACCACCTTTGGGCGCATCACCTTCAAAACTTTTTCTACAAAATATTTCTTGACCTTATCATTCCATACACGCGGATCAAAAACTGTCTGATCGGTATTTAATAGCGCGCCGTCATACGCGCGGATGCCGTTCACATCCGCCTGCGCGCGATACTGCGCGGAAGGCAAATATCCCCACTGCGGAGTCAAATCATTATACGGCGCGCCTTCGCAAATTCCCAGTTTGCGCGTCTCTACTACTTGATCCACCGCGTAACTCAGCGCGGAATATAAACACATCGGGTCGCCGGGAAATTCGATCTTCCCCGCACTGGTCGACATCACTGGCGCGAGGATCGAAAGAACCGGATACGAACGCGCCAGCCACTCATGTTCCTCCAAATCATACTCGGAGGTTTGGATTGCCTCGACCCTATCGATCAGATTTTTTCTGCGTAATTCCAATTCATGCCGCAATAAATCAGCCGCAGACTTCTGCATGTTTTCATATTCAAAATGAACTTCCACTTTGTGAGCCATAAAAAATATCCTTTTATAATTGCATACTTGGAATAATTAATGAACACGGGCAGTATAACGCCTCGTACTGGCTGCAACCTTTACAAATATGACGAGCGAACGCGTTTCAAAGTTCTGCCTTTTTCCTGTTAAGATTAACACACTATGCAAATTACCAGTCCTACAGGAATGCGCGCTTTCACCATCATGTGGCTCGGACAAATCGTCTCGTTGCTCGGCAGCGCAATGACCTGGTTTGCATTTACTTTATGGGTCTGGCAAAAAACAGGGCAAGCCTCCTCGCTCGCAACAGTCAGTTTCCTTGCTTTCCTGCCAACCATTTTATTTATGCCCATCGCAGGGACATTCGTCGATCGCTGGGAACGCAAACGCACTTTGATCCTCAGCGACATGGCGAGCGCAATTGCCACACTCATTGTTTTAATTTTATATCGCACGAACAATCTTACCTTATGGCACATTTATTTACTCAGCCTGCTGATTGGATTTTTCACCGCATTTCAATACCCCGCTTACATTGCCGCAATCACAGCGCTTGTGCCAAAAGAAGATTACGCCCGCGCGCAAGGCATGATCGGACTCGCGCAAGCTTCATCCAATATTTTTGCGCCAATGCTCGCAGCCGCGCTGCTGCCAACAATCGGGATGAGCGGAATCATGACCATCGATCTGATAACTTTCCTCGCCGCATTTGGTACGCTGCTCTGGATAAAAATCCCATCCCGAATAAAACGCGACTCTGCGCCCACCGCTGAAGGATTCACGCGCCAGGTTTCGTTTGGCTTCCAATATATCTTCGCCAACCCAAATCTGCGCGCGTTGACCTTTTTGTTCATCGCGGCAAATTTCTTCATCGCCATCGGAGCGACCTTACTATCCCCAACGATATTAAGTCACACCGCCAATAGCGAGCGCACGCTGGCAACCATTCTTTCCATCGGCGCACTCGGCGGAATCACGGGCGGAGGTTTGCTCAGCGTTTGGGGCGGACCTAAACGAAGGTCAACTGGAATTTTGCTTGGGGGCATCGGCGCGTGCTTGATCGGGATCAGTCTATTTGGTTTTGCAACAAGCATAATCGTCTGGGCAATCGCAAGTTTCTTCTTCTCATTCTTTGAGCCATTTGTCGAGGGAGGCAACACATCCATCTGGCAAACCACGGTGGACGAAAATTTACAGGGACGGGTATTTTCCGCGCGGCAACTGCTTACGCAAATCCCATATCTGATCGGCGTGGCAAGTTCCGGTTGGCTGGCGGAGTCTGTCATCTCAAAAATCACGGGCACGCAAAATGGAATTCATTTATCTACAACGTTATTATTGGCTGGAGTTTTTGGTTCGATCACTTTTCTAATTGGATATTTCTTCCCTGCAATTCGATATGCAGATAAACATAAGGAGAATCAATGATTACATGGATCATCATCGCGGTTGTCGTAATAGGCATTTTATTTTTGCTCGACAGGGAAATCTATCGTTACGAAGGCATACACATCGGTCCGCGTTTGCAGGCGTGGTTGTATGATCGCTGGGCGGAAAAATACGATCGCGATAAACAAGCCAGCCAGACTCAGGATGTTGAAATGCTCGCGCGTCCTTTGCTTGCAAAAATTTCTACTCCGCCCGAGCCATTGCTTTTGGATGTCGCAACCGGCACGGGTCGCCTGCCGTTTGCATTGATGAGTCAGGCAGACTTCAAAGGCAGAATTTTTGCGATGGACATTTCACATGGCATGTTGCAGCAAGCCGCAAAAAAACTCGCATCCCACCGTGAACGCATCACACTCATGCAATACGAATCTCTCCCGCTCCCCTTCCCCGATGAGACTTTTGATGTCGTCTCCTGTGTCGAAGCACTGGAGTTGATCGGCGAGAAGCAGTTCGCCGTGATGGAGTTGGCGCGCGTCCTGCGCCCGGGCGGAATTCTACTCACCTCGCGCGGCACGGAAGAATCGGGGCGAGGAATCGTCGTCATCAGCGCCGAGATGTTGACCGCGTTGCTGCATAACGCGGGTTTTGCGGACGTGGAAATCACTCCGTGGTGGCGCATATTTAATCGCGTGTTTGCGCGCAGGCCCGGCACGCTGATCCCCGCTGGAAATAAATCGTTAAAAGAATTATTGCGCTGCCCACAATGCGGGAATGCAAGGAATTTTGCCGAGGTGGAATCCGCGCTGCAATGTCAAAAATGCGGCAAACGGATCAATATCGACAGGGATGGGATCGCTACGTTGTAAAATCTTCGGTTTATTAATTGGGTAAAGACAGGAAAATTAAGAGACGAAAGTCACATGCCTTAATGAGATAAAAATGCTACACTTTTGGTATATATCAAAGGAGTAACACAATATGGGCAATAAAACCTTTTTGTATATCGGCGGGGGAATTTTGGCGCTTATTGGATTATGCCTGTCAGGATACGCATTTATCCTGATACTCGGTTCCACGTCCAATGCGGGAACTGCATCATAGCTTGGGTACGGAGTTGGATTCGGCGGCGCGGGTTTGCTCTTCATCGCGGGCGGGCATGGTTAATTTTGGAAGGAAAGACAAAAGAGGAAAGAATTAGCGCGGTAACTTCGCGTTATTCCGTTTCCAAAAAACAAGCCGAGTCTGATCTTTCTTCTTTCCTCTTTCAATTTGAAGAAATGCTCCGTCCCGACGGCGCGTGCCCCATTCACGAACTTGACCTCGAAACCGTCATGCCGTTCAGCGCGCGCCCGACTGCGCCATACCGCATGGACTTGGCGATCACTTATCGCTGCAACAATGATTGCACGCATTGCTACAACGCCCGCGAAAGAAATTTTCCCGAACTCGCCACCGATCAATGGAAAAAAATTCTCGATCAACTTTGGGAGTTGGGCGTGCCGCATATCATCTTCACCGGCGGAGAAGCCACGCTCCGCAATGACCTGCCTGAATTAATTCGCCACGCCGAATCGAATGGACAGATCACGGGTCTCAACACCAACGCGCGCAGACTCTCAGATGAAAAATATGTGCAAACACTCGTGGATGCGGGACTCGATCATGTGCAGATTACCGTTGAATCCTGTGACGAGCAAATTCACGATGCGATGATGAATGCGAAAGGCGCGTTCAAGCAAACCATTCAAGGCTTGAAGGATGTCCTCGCCAGCAAACTCTATGTGATGACCAACACCACAATGTTAAGGTCAAATGTCGATAAGATTCCCGAAACGCTGGATTTCCTCGCGGAATTGGGCGTGCCCACCATAGGACTCAACGCGCTGATCTATTCGGGTCACGGCTTGACCGTGGGTACGGGTCTGCGCGAAAACGAATTGCAGCCCATCCTCGATATGGCTGTGCAAAAAACATCCGCGCGCGGACAAAAATTGATCTGGTACACGCCCACTCAATATTGCAACTTTGACCCCACGCAAAGTAACCTCGGCGTGAAAGGCTGCACCGCCGCGCTATACAGCATGTGCATCGAATCGAACGGAAATGTTTTACCCTGCCAATCCTATTACCAGCCGCTGGGAAATTTCCTGACCGACTCATGGGATTCAATTTGGAATCACAAACTCTCCACGCAGCTACGCGAGCGCCGAAATTTACCCTTCAAATGCGAAACCTGCTCCCTCGTCGCAGAGTGCGGCGGCGGATGTCCACTTCAGTTTCAGGTTGAAGATTTGCAGGTTGCAAGTTAAAACCATCGACCTATAACTTTCAACCTTAAACCTTCCAACTTTAAACCGGAGAAAACCATGAACGAACATGAATGGATCAAAGAATTCCCCGCCGCGATCACCGTCTGCGACGAAGAAGGCATTATCAGTACTTCACGAAAAGGCTTCGTAGTTGCGACTTTAGTCGCTTTTTAGCCGAACGACTGAAGTCGTTACTACGTTTTCGTGATCTACTGATTATCCTCGAAATGAACGATAAAGCCGCGAAGACATTTGAAAAAGATGGCGGCTATAAATTGATTGGCATGAACATGCTCGATTGTCACCCCGACCCCGCGCGCGAAAAAACCGAAAGGCTGTTAGCCGCGCAAGTCAAAAATGTGTACACCATCGAGAAGAACGGCGTGAAGAAAATGATCTTTCAATCCCCGTGGTATAAAGAAAGCGGAACATACGCGGGCTTCGTGGAACTCTCGCTCGAAATCCCGTTTGAAATGCCGCACTTCATCCGAACCTAATTTTTTCTCATCATTCATAATTCATCCTTCATCCTTTCCCTATGGAAATCACTTACCTTATCGCCTTCCCCGACTCCAATGACGGCAACGCTCCAGCCCCTGAAAAATTCAAGGGATTGAAAGACGCGCCGTATTTCCAGCCCATTGATATTGAACTCATCACCCTCGGAGAAGATACCATCCTCATCGAAGGACACGCGGTATTGGTCACACGCCAAAGATATGACGGGCGCGTACAAATGGTCGAATGTCATTTTGATTTAAAAGACCCGTTCGCAGTTTCGGTTTTGCAGGAGCGCGCAAAGATACAAAACGCATTGCAAAGCAAATTCATCCCCGTTGAATATCGTCAAAACGGATTGTTTGAAGAGTATTCCATTTTGCTTACAGATCAGGTCACACCGACGCCCGATAAATGGATCGAAAAGAACGCGCGTAACCTCGCCAACTTCATCCGCTCGCAGCGCGAAGTCTTTGATGCAAAAGAGATCGAAGACATCCTCATCTCGCGTACACGCTACTCCGCGCAGGAACTCACCCTCGTGGATTGGGAAGGCGCGGTCATCATCGCCCCTAATGGGGATTTCAACTCCGACATCGCGTTGCTCAAAATCGGCAACTATCAACTCCTGCGTTATCGCATGTTGGATGAATCCATCGAAGAAATGCTCGATAAACTCAACGAAACCTTCTTCAAAAACAAACGCCGTCCGCGCCCCACGCGCGGCATGTTGCGCCAGATCGCAGAACACAGACTCGAAGTGATGCTTGATTTTGAACGCACCGAACAAAACCTTTTGCTCATCGGCGATTGGTACACCGCAAAACTTTATGAAGCCATTCAATCTGAACTTTATTTAAAAGATTGGAAGGAAAGTCTAAAATCAAAACTCGATAATCTTGAAAATATTGTTGAGACCATCAAAGATAACTTCAGCATGTCATTGGAAGTTGTGATGGATCGTGTTCAAATGTTCGGCTGGGTTATCCTGTTGATCGGTTACATCTATTTATATTTTCTCGATGCAGGCTGGTTAAAATTTCCGTAACAGACTCAGACCTGACAGGTTTCATTATGACGTAAGTTGATCGGAACTCCTGTGAATCAGAGTCGACTCGATTAATCAGAACTCTGTAAAAACCTGTCAGGTCTTTCAACATAAAGGAGACACCATGAATTTCTTTGAAAATATCACCAACCGTTTTTCAAAAGTCACACCGCTGCCCGAAGGCATGCATCAACTTCAATCCACCGCAAATGAAAAACCCTATCGGCTGCACTTGCGTTTGCAAAAAGACGGCTCGGGTATGCTCATCCTCAACGCCGCCACCGTTTTGCAACTCAACCCCACCGCCGCCGAATATGCTTTTCATTTTATAAAAGGCACAGCGCGCGAGGATGCCGCGAAACAAATCGCGCAACGTTATCGGGTGGATAAGAAAATCGCGCTCGCGGATTTCGACTCCTTCGTGGATAGAATCCGCACGCTGATTAATACCCCCGACCTCGATCCCGCATCCTTCCTCAATTTCGAGCGGATTGCCCCCCACTCCTCTGATGTCACACTCCGGTTGGATTGCGCCATCACGTACCGCCTGCCAGAATCGACACACGCCCAATACGCGCCCGTCAAACGTGTAGATCGTGAACTCAGCACCGCAGAATGGCAAACGATCATGGATAAAGCATGGCAGGCGGGCATCCCGCACATCGTCCTCACCGGCGGCGAAGCGACCCTGCGCGATGACTTGCTGATGCTGATTGATCACGCCGAAAAGAACGGACAAGTCTGCGGCTTATTGACCGACGGATTAAAACTCGTCGATAAAACCTATCTGGAAATGCTGCTGCAAACCGGGCTCGATCATGTCATGTTGATTCTTGAACCCGACAACCCGAAATCATGGAAAGCCATCGAGACCATCGTCCCGCAGGATATATTTCTCACCGTGCATCTCACGCTCAACAATGAGAATGTAAATGAATCAAAAAATATTTTGGAAAGAATGGCAAATCTCGCAGTGGAAAATATATCTCTCAGCGCAGCAGAAAATAGTCTGACTGATGAACTGCTCGAGTTACAGGGCGTTGCTTCCTCGCTGGGACTCACCATCCGCTGGGATTTGCCCGTTCCGTATTCCGCGTCTC
This sequence comes from Anaerolineaceae bacterium, assembly GCA_009885525.1. Taxonomy (GTDB): domain Bacteria; phylum Chloroflexota; class Anaerolineae; order Anaerolineales; family Villigracilaceae; genus Villigracilis. Next base: position 19,106 of record VFKN01000015.1, read on the forward strand.
ATCCAGTAGCGCGCGAAACGGTGGAAGATAATATTCCCGCGGGCGCAGGCAAAACGTGGATGTATGTCGAACCCGATGGCGATGTTCTCCCCGAGCAAGGTCAGGCGGATAAATTTCTCGGAAATTTTTTACGCGATGATTGGGATAAAATCCGCAGCGCAAAATAAACATCACGACATAAGCGTCTGTAAATAAATAACTTCCCATAGTGTCATGTCATTGCGAGCCGCCGCTCTTGCTCTTTGGCGGCGAAGCAATCTCGGTATTCATGAGGAGATTGCTTCGGG
>VFKN01000099.1 GCA_009885525.1 Anaerolineaceae bacterium
AGCGAGAAATCTTGGTCTGGCGCAATAAGATTTCTCCTCGCTACGCTCGTCGAAATGACAAATTCAACTCAAAAAGGCAGAACTCTAATTTAATTTCCGATAAAGTCTAATAAAGTGCTTGCCGCTTTGCGCTTTTACTAGACCTTGCGCGGTCATAATATCTCGACAAGCTCGATAACCAATTGCGGTTTTGTGCTGGCCGTTTCTTGCGGGTCTCGCGGGGCTGAATCCCACTGCTCAGTATATGGAAGTCGGCTTCAGCCGACTGGGTTGAGTCTGCTTTAGCGGACTTCCCTGTGCTGCCCACAGGGGGCTGTGCCAGGCAGGGCTTTAGTACGCCGAATCTATATTGAATAAAAGCGCAATCTATGCCCGTGTTGAGTATAGCAAAGGCACGCGCGCGTCGGTATGCTTGCGCGTGGCCAAGCCCGTATCTGGCTTCGCGAAACTTAGTCTCTTGGCTGATAGCCTTCACTTTCGGCAGCAGGAATGTATTGGCGCACTCTGCCGGTTACCTTGAAGTCATTGTTGTGATAGCTAATCATACGTCTTTCCAGATCTGCAGGCGGGCTAATGTGAATGATAATCTCCTTGTGTCCAAAGAGAATACACTTTAATACAACGTTCACATCAACAAGCGGCGGGCGCCACTTGGAAACGAAGCCCACATTGCCGGCTACGTGGAAATTTGTATAGTGTTTTTTGTTTGCGATGGCTTGCCACGCATTTGCCGCCGCTAAAGCCTCCCCGGCAGTAGCTCTTCCTGCCGAAATGTTGCGATCCTCCTCAACCTTAATCTTAGATTTGACTCCATTAAGGATTGGGTCTGGGGTCATCAAGTTTTTAATTTGTACGAGTTCAGCGATTGCCTCTATTTCATCTTGTTTACTTTTCTCCAGCGCCAGCCGCTGTTCCTCTTTAACTCTGTCTGCTTCAACTATGGCAGCAGCTGCAGCTTCTTTTGCCGCTTCGCCTCTTTCCAGAGCGTCTTCTTTTTTCGCGGCTTTCTTTGCTTTTTCCCTGGCTTTTCTCTGCTGCGCGCGGACTTCTTCTTCTGCTTCCTTTTCTGCCTTTTCCTTTTCGGCTTGCTCTTTTTCTGCCTGTTCTTTTTCAGCCTTTTCTTTTTCAGCCTTTTCCTTCTGGATTCGTTCTTCAGCCTGTAAGCTAGCTTGTTTTTCACCCCTACGCTTTTGAGCCTCCGCCTGCTCGGCCGCCTGCTTTATAGCCTGTTTTTCCGCTTTTTCCTTTTTTGACGCAGCATCATTTTCATCCTGGGTCTGGACTTGTTTTTGGTAGGCGGTCATATACCCTGGTATGGCAGTTACCAATGCCGTCGCTTTGGTGAGCCTATCCGGTGCTTTCTCAATTAATGTGTCCGCATCTTTCCATGTCACTGTCTGCGCCTGATATGTTTTCAGGTCATCAAGATTAGTTTTATAATCGCTTGCATTGAACAAGATTTTGACTTTGCTGGACTCTTTGACAATTAGAGCGTCCGCGGCCACAATCTGTTTTTGGATTTCTGCAAAATGGGTCTCTAACGTAGTCCGCTTGGCTGATGCGCCGGAAGCCCAGTTGCCTAAAGGCATACTCTGATCCCATGTTTTGTCGAAGGTTGCGCGCTGAATTTTCGCGCCATTTTTAAGGCGTGATACCTGTGTGCTGCCGAGTGTCCTGGCTGGCCGGGTTGCCGCACCCGTTTGCTGTATCACATGAGTGAGCTCGTGCGCTAGAAGTTGTTTCCCGGCGCTGGTCTCAATATTTTCTTTGCCTGCACCCAGATAAATATCCCGTCCGTGGGTAAATGCCTGTGCGTTGATTTCGCGATTCAAGCGGGACGATTCTTCGCCGGTGTGTAAACGCACATTGCCAAAATCAGCTCCAAAGCGCGATTCCATAAAATTCCGCGTTGTTTTAGGCAGGATGATGCCGCTGCCATGCGTGGAAGTTAAGCGGTTTTCGAAATCTGCGCCAGTTGAAAAAGATCCAACCTCCATGTTGGGTGTCGCTTGCGACTCATCTTTTTTTGGAGTATCTGTTCGTTGAATTAAAGGTGTAATGGAAGCTGCCAGCGGTTTGGCTTGAATCCCCACTTCTTCGTTATGATCCTGCGCAGTTGAAGTGTGCTCTGGTGCAGACATAACCTGCGCAGCGACTTGATCGGCTTCCTGCTCGTAGATGTTATTCGCCTTGCCAACGCTGAGTTTGGCTTGAATAACGTGGTTGGTCAACAGCCGCTGAACACTCTGATTACCATATCTGCGTTGCAGGGCTAAAATATCCGATGGATGCGCTGTTTGGGGGGCTGAGGCTGCGTGCTGTAAATCGATAATTGAGACTGCGCTATTTGGAACCGGTTCTTGTTTGGCGGTGAGGGCATTCGCATGTTTTTTAGAAGATTCTTCTTTGGAAGATTTTTGATTTATCGGGCCACGAGTTGGCATAAGTTTTCTCCAGAAAAATAACCGATAAGTCACTTTGCCATTTTTTCTGCGAGGCGACCTTGTTTGTGCACTCTTTATAATCAGTGGTGTTTACAAAAGCAATTTTATCATGAGAGTATCTTCTGACTCAACTGTACCTTTTACGAATTAACTATATCCCCAAAAAACTTGAGATCGCAGGTGCAATGCCCGCCAAATCGTGAATATCCTTTTGGAATTCGCGTCTTGATTCTTTATCCCCGAATAACAGCAACGGCACATGCGCGGCCGTATGCTTTCTTGTAGATAGGTCTTCCATATTGCCGTGATCAGATGTGAGTAAAACAATTCCATCTTCATCGCGCCAGTTTTCGAGCAGGCCTTTCAATACGCCGTCAAAACTTTCCAATTGACTGACGGCTGAGTCCATATCCTGTTTGTGACCGGCGTAATCGCTTGCCCAATATTCGAAGAAGGAAAAATCATATTGTTTGGCGAGGCTTGCAAGTTTTTCGCCCGCTTCTTCTGATTCATATAATGGCGAATCATCTAACTTCATGAATTCACGCCAGCCTTTGCCGGTGAAATCAGCGGAGAGGGCGTTGCCTGCGAAAAGATCATCTTGTGTGAAGAGGGGCAGCCCCGCGTTTGTTAAAGCAAGCGGGATGGATGAATATAAGCGTTTGCCCGAATCAATGCCCTCAAAGTAGCGCGCGGGATAGGCATTGAGCAGCGCGGCTTTTTTGCCCGCTTTGATTGTTTTTGCGAAGATGGTTTTCCCATCGAGATATTGCGCCACTTCGGGGTTGGGCTTGGGTCCGTAATGATAGCCCAACTCGGCAGGGATGTTGATGCCGGTCAGCAGCACCGCCTGTCCCGTTGCGGATTGAGGCAAGCCTTTCACGCCGAGTCCCGCATCCACGCCGAGCAGGCTGGCGCGCTCGCCTTCAAAGGGCGCTGCGGCATGAATCATTTTTTGCCCATCGAGCAGCGATTCCAAGTAAGGCATGTTGGCGCGGACGAAGGGATTCGTGTCCGCGTCGTTTTCGCCCAAGCCGATACCATCTAAAAATAGAAATAAAACTTTCATGTTTTCTTGTCTACTTGTTTCCCGGTTTACTTACTTTTCTGATACAACATCCATACGGCGGGACGATTCTTTTTGTCGAAGCTGTCTTTGCGGGAGAGAATGTAAGATGATGGAGGAAATTCATTTAAGCGAGTCGCGCACTTGTTGCGGATCGAATTTACCGACCTGACGCCAGAGTTCTTTGCCTTGCGCGTCGAAGAAAATAAAAGTGGGCGTGAATTCAAAACCATAGACAGGCGCAAGTTCCCTGCCGATGGATTCCTGTATGTTAAGGCGGATGAAAGTAATTTTTCCATTTAATTCTTTTTCGAGCTCGTCAACGACGGGCTTCACGGCGGTGCAGCCAATTCAGTAGGGGGATTGAAATTCGAGCAGGACGGGCTGGCCTGCGCCGATCTTATCCTGCACGCTTTGCGCGCTGATTATCAGCGGTGTTTGAACGGGATGCAGGATGACCCAGGCGGCAATGAATCCGGCAACGACTGCGCCGAAGGCGAGATAGTCGTTCCATTTTGGATTTCTTGTAAGCAGGATGAGACCCGCTATAATAATAATGCCAACGGCAACCGAGATGAATGAATATTGGTTAAACATGGGGGTATGAAATTTTGGGATGGTTAAATGTCATGTGATGTCTGTGACGATAAATGCTTTGACAATTTATATGAGTTCTTTTACAATCATACGACTTGCTTTATATCCTATGTATAAGGAAGGCTATTTCCATGAAAGAGTATACCACCGAGTTTTTACGTAACGTCGCGCTGGTTTCACATGGAGGTGCGGGGAAAACCATGTTAGTAGAGTCGTTTCTCCATGCGACCAAAGCGACGACCCGTCAGGGTAAGATCGACGACGGCACAACGGTTTCCGATTATGATGACGAGGAACACCGTCGAAAGATTTCAATTTATTCCAGTGTCGTTCCCATTGAACATAAAGATTATAAAATAAATATTATCGACGCGCCCGGTTACACTGATTTTGTTGGAGAGTCTGTCTCCGCTTTGAGTGTTGCCGACGGCGCGATTATTTTAATTGATGCGGTTGGCGGCATCGAGGTCGGTACCGAACTCGCCTGGCGTTATGCCGATGAGTTCAAACTTCCGCGCTTTATTGTGATCAACAAGATGGATCGCGATAACGCCAACTTTGAACAGGCTTACGAAGCCGTGGAAGTCTTCGTGAAGGCGCATGGCAAACGCGCGCTCAAAGTCCATTTGCCAATTGGCGAGAAGCAGAACTTCAAGGGCGTAGTGGATATCATCGGCATGAAATCTTATCTCGGTGATGGAAATACCACCGGCGAGATTCCCGCTGAATTAAAAGATGAAGCAGAGAAGGCTCACTTCGCACTGGTGGAAGCTGCCGCCGAAGGCGAAGATGAGTTGATGGAGAAATACCTCGAGAACGGTTCCCTGACTGACGCGGAGATGGTGCGTGGTCTGGAAGATGTCGTTTACACGGGTGATTTCGTCCCCGTGTTTTGTTCCGCTGGCGGGCATGAAATCGGCGCAATCGCATTGCTCAATGACATCATTGATCTTCTGCCGTCGCCGATCCAAGCGATCAAACGCACAGCGCAAGGCAAGAACGGCGCAGAAGAATTGAAGCCGTCTGATACCGAGCCGCTGGCCGCGTATGTATGGAAGACCACCGCCGATCCCTTCGTGGGCAAGGTGACTTATTTCCGCGTGTATTCCGGCTTTCTCCAGGCGGAAGCGCATATGTGGAATCAAACCAAGAGCGCGGATGAACGCGTCTCGGGGCTGCACTTCCAGCGCGGTAAAGAGGTGATTGGCGCGAAGACGATCCACGCGGGCGATATCGCTTCGGTCTCCAAATTAAATGTGACATCAACCGGTGATACGCTGTGTGATAAGAATCATCCGCTGACGATTGAAAAACCGAAATTCCCCGCCGCGTTATATCGCGTGGCGATCACGCCCAAGACGCAAGCCGATGCCGCGAAAATCACGCCCACGTTGACTCGTCTGTGCGAAGAAGATATGACCCTCTCGTGGCACAACGATCCCATTACGCATGAGACAGTTCTGTACGGCATGGGCGACCAACATATTGATGTGGCGCTGCGTCGCGCGCAGGGTAAGTTCCAGGTCGGGCTTGTGCCGCATGAGCCGAGAATTCCATACCGCGAAGGCATCACGCGCAAAGCCAGCGGTCAATATCGGCATAAGAAACAAAGCGGCGGGTCGGGTCAATTTGGCGAAGTGCATCTTCGTATTGAGCCGTTGCCCACTGCCGATTTTGAATTCGCAGATGAACTCGTCGGCATGAACCTGTCAAAATCTTATTTGCCCCCAATTGAAAAAGGCATTAAGGCGACGATGGAACGCGGCGCGTTCGCTGGTTACCCGATGAATAACGTCAAGGTGATTGTGTACGATGGCAAGGAACATGAAGTCGATTCGAAACCGCTCGCGTTTGAAATTGCGGGACGCGAAGCCTTCAAACTTGCCGTGCAGGAAGCCGGCCCCGTGTTATTCGAGCCGATCATGAATGTGCGCGTGACCGTACCCGATGTGAATATGGGCGACGTGATGAGCGATCTCAACACGCGCCGCGGACGCGTGCAAGGCACGGACTCAGAGTTTGGCAGTACCGTGATCATGGCGAATGTGCCGATGGCTGAGATGACGCGCTACACCACCCAACTCCGCTCGATCACCGGCGGGCGCGGATACTTCACAATGGAATTCGACCACTATGATACTGTTCCAAATCATATTGCCGGAGTGATCATCGATGCTCATAAGAAGGAAATGGAAGCGAAGAAGGAGGGGGGAGAATAGAGTATAGAGAGTAGAGAATAGTTTAAGAAGTCCTGACAGAGATTGTTGGGACTTTTTTAATATCTTCATCTTTCATCCTTCATCCTTTATACTTACCCTATGGCAACTGTCCGCTTTCCTGTTTTGATGAAATATTATGTGGATAACCAGAGCGAGTTTTTTGTGTCCGGCTCAACGGTTAATGAGTTGATCGGAAATGTGCTTGGAAAATATCCCGCGCTCAAGCCGCACTTGTTTGATTCGGCTGGTGTATTGCGCCGTCACTTCAATATTTTTGTAAACGGTGTCCACATCCGCGATTTGAATGGGATGGAGACGCCGTTGAAAGAAGACGATAAAGTTATCTTGATGGCATCTGCGGCGGGCGGATGAGAGAGAATAGAGAATGGAGAGTAGCACATGAGTAAATCGGCGTTGGATTTGCGCGTTCCAATTATGCCTTTTGATCTTTCTGTAGTTGAAGATGTGAAAGTGAATCGCTCCGCTGTGGAACGTCGTGCCGCGACGATTCCAACGCGGCGCACGGTCAAAAAAGAATGGCAGGCGGCGTGGTTATTGCAGGCTGTTCAAAACATCGACCTGACCACGCTCTCCGGTGATGATACGCCGGGCACCGTCAAGCGTTTGTGCGCGAAGGCGCGTCAGCCGATTCGCCTCAAGCTGTTGAAAGATTTGGGGATGGACAGATCCATCACGACGGGCGCAGTTTGCGTCTATCACGCGATGGTTGCTACTGCGGTGGAATCACTCGAAGGTTCGGGAATTCCTGTTGCGGCAGTATCCACTGGTTTTCCCGCGGGACTTATTTCATTCGAGCAAAAGATTCGCGAAATAGAAGATTCTGTCAAAGCGGGCGCAAGCGAAATTGACATTGTTATTTCCCGCCAACATGTGTTGACCCAAAATTGGAAAGCCTTATACGGTGAGGTCAAAGCCTTCCGCGAAGCGTGCGGAGACGCGCATATGAAATCCATTTTAGCGACGGGCGAACTCGGCACGTTGAAGAATGTGATGCGCGCAAGTTTTATCTGCATGCAGGCTGGCGCGGATTTTATCAAAACGTCCACCGGTAAAGAGCCGACCAACGCGACGCTGCCGGTGAGTTTGGTGATGGTGCGCGCCATCCGCGCGTATCACGAGGCGACCGGTTACAAGGTGGGATTTAAACCCGCGGGCGGAATCCGCACCGCGAAGCAATCCATCGATTGGTTGATTTTAATGAAAGAGGAACTCGGTGAAGAATGGATGCAGCCAAATTTATTCCGCGTCGGCGCATCTGGTTTGTTGACAGATATAGAACGTCAGCTCGAACATTTTGCATATGGACGCTATGCATCCATGCAATATCAGGCGCTGGGGTGATTTGCAATAAACCCATAAAATAAAAATCCTTGAAAGATTTCGGTCTTCCAAGGATTTTTATTTTATATTTTATACCGGCTGGTCTGGCGGCTTTAATATCGTAGATTGAAAGACGAGCCCCGTCTTGTTTCGAATTTCGCCCTGACGGTTGACCGCTTGTTCTTCAGGTGACTCGCCTTGTGGCAAAGGCGGATCAGTTTTACGAATATATTCTGGTAATTCGGAGTTTTGCAAAAGCGCCAATATCTCAGGCTTGTCTTTGGCTATTTCCAACGGCGCTATCTCTATGCCGTCGCCCCAACTGGCAAGATCACGCCGGGCGCCGTGTTTAAGCAGAACCTTGACTCCTTCAATCGAGTCGCTGCCCGCACTTTCGAGAAGCATTCCCCACCATGCGCCCCAAGTATCGGTGTACAGCGAATTATCATTGATCTGCGACGAGTCTATTTCGAGGAGTTTATCGAGAAGGTCCCAGTTTTTTTGGTCGCAAGCTGTTTTGAGATGAGCGCGGGTAACTTTAAAATCTGACATGGCAATCCTTTTGGAATTTGAATTAGATTTGTTAGTGAGGTGTTAATTACTCACCTTATGCAGCAATTCTGTAGCGCGAGATTTATCTCGCGTTTCATCTGCTTCTACATCAAACGCGACATAAATGTCGCGCTACACAAGCCGATTTAGATGTTTTGCGTAAGGTAACTTAATTATTATATTCCAGATAATCCAGCAGTGAGGCCGCGCTTGTGCCGCCAGCGACTTTACCCCAAGCGTAACCGCTATAAGCCACTTTCCATTCCTGCATGGTCAAGTCAGGTGATTGGGCAATGGCGATTATCAGCTCTGTTTCCCCATACATTCCACCCGCCAGAATATTTTCGATGATGAGTTGATTGTCGCGGACTTCGATCTCGCCGTTGTACCAGATGTTCTCCCGCTTTGCGCTGTCTGGCATTGCTGTGAGACGGTCATGTGTGTGTTGATCGAGGTAACTTTCATAAATCAGACAACTACCGCGTTTATGCAAGTTGATGAAGTTTTCATTGCGAACGAAACCAGGCGGCAAATGCTGGCAGACTGTCTTTGCAAGGCGTTCCGCATCTGATGGGTCGAAGGTGGCGATGAAAATATAATCGGGACCTTGCCCGATCTCTTTTATTTTCCAGAACCAATCGCGTGCTTTGATCATGATTCTATTTTATCCTGACCTATATCTCTGGTTGTCCCGTTCCCAGCGTTGAATTGCATTTTTGATCCAAACCATGCGGTTGCTGTTCGGTAATTGCTGTTTTTCAAATTCAATGAGTCGCTCCGCAGTGGAGCGGTCGCCGCCAACTTTGAGCAGCAGATCGTTGAATAGATCCGCTTGATTGATTGCTGCGCCAAATAACTCGTCAACGGGATACGGCTTTTTGAACAACATCCGCAGCCATTCGCTAAATTTTTCGAATATGCTTTTTTGAGTCGGAGTGTATCTTTGTGGAGAATCATCCTCTGGCTCATAGAGATTAACGCCGCAATTTGGGCAGCGAGTCAACTCATAATGGAAATATGCGCCGCAATTTGCGCACTCAAATTCGTTTTCAGCGGGTTGGGGATCGATACTGGTGGGCATAATTCACCGCACATAGATCGGATTGCTATAGATCCATCCGCGCTGCTTGCCCAAATATTTACGATATGCCTCGACGCGATACACGCCCGGTTCGGTAGTGATATGCGCGAAGGATAGTTTATTTTTCCAGGTTTGGATCACGACACCGTCTTTCAATAAACGCATCTCTGCATCGTCGGCGGGGAGTTTGGCTTGCAGGGTCACGCCGTTCTTGGCGGAAATCTCATCGCCCATAATGACGCTCTTCTCAATGCCTTGCGCGGTGAAGGTGAATCCGCGCGTAGGGGCGGGCAGGTCGTAGCCGACGAAACAGTGTCCGGCCGCCATGCCTGCGTAGATCATCTTTTTATCGTGGTTGACTTCGCCGCTTAAAGGCTCGGGCGTGATCACATGCGTGTTGACCGTGCGGAAGTGGAACTCATACGGGAAGATTATGCGATGAATGCCCGCCATGCCCATTTTCAGCGCATGCGCATCCGAACCACCGATGGCGACCACGGGCGCGCCTTTCGCGAGCAACTCATCCCATTTTGCGATGGTGGCGGGAATAGGTCCGTGCGCCACGAGTTTCGGGAAGAAGGCATAAAACGCGCCGTGTAGTTTTGTCGGGATGACCGTTTTCAATTCGCTCAACGCATTCCATAACTCGATGCCGTTGTAATTTTGCACCGACCAATCTTCCCATGAGATATCTGTCTCTTTAAATGCGGGCGCTGCGGGATCATCGGGATGCGCGAGAAACGCGAGTCCGCCCGATTCGCGCACCCGGTCGATCAGTTGCTGCGGATTCTCTGCGAAGGTGGCGAGTTCGCGCGACGCGCCAAATACCAGCAGGTGATTCTTCTGCGGGTCGCGCGCCTGATCGTGGACTTCCTCACCAATCAGCATCAATACTTTTTTATTCTTCTCTTTGTAATAGCCTTCAAAACCCTGCACCAGAATATTATGGTCGGTGACGATTACCACATCCACACCGGCGGCGAGTCCCGCCTGGGCAATGTCGCGGTGATTTCCACTCCCGTCTGAATAGCGTGTGTGCATGTGTAAGTTGACAATGACTTCGGACATTATTTATTTTTCCTTTTTACGCCAGACTTCGGAAGTCTTTAAAACTTCCGAAGTCGCTTAACTCTTGTTGACGATTCACTTCTGGAACAGGTATAATCTTACCGCTTAAATTTAAGGAGGCACATTATATGGCTAGGTTTTTAGATATTGCGTTGATTATAACCTCAGTGGGTTTGATCCTCGGCGTCATTCTGCAAAGCAAGGGCGCAGGCTTGGGTGGTTTGACTGGTGCGGATACAGGCGGCGTTTTCACTGCCCGCCGTGGCATTGAGCGCATCCTCTTTTGGGTGACGATCGCACTAAGTGTGATTTTTTTCGGGCTCGTTATGGCTGTCATCCTCGTTGCAGGTTAGGAGTCACAACCCTGTAGAAGCCGCCGCATTGCCCTGAAGCGGGGCGGCGGCGGCTTTCTTTATTTTCTCATTATGAAAAAATTACGCTGGCAAATTCTAGTGGTTGCGGTCACTGTGGTGATCGTAGCTTTGCTGTTGCTTAGCCAGACGCAGCCGATCAGCAATAATCCTCGCTTGCCGGTGGCAGCTTCGGGCGGTATTTACACCGAAGCGCTAATTGGTTCAATGGGCAGGCTCAATCCCATGCTGGATTGGAACAACTCTGCAGACCGAGATATAGACCGCCTGATCTTTAGCGGTTTGATCCGTTTCGATTCGCGCGGCTTGCCCCAGCCAGACCTGGCTGAGTCGTGGGGAACATCATCCGACGGGACGCAATACAACTTCTCGATAAGACCCAACGCGGTCTGGCATGACGGCGAACCTGTCACCACGGACGATGTGCTCTTTACCATCGAGATGATCAAGAGCAGCGGTTCGCTTTTTCCGCAGGATATCAAAGACCTGTGGACAGAAGTCGAGATTAAAAAACTTGACGATAAAACCTTCCAGATCAAATTGCCCGAACCGTTCGCGCCGTTTCTGGATTACGTCACGTTTGGCGTTCTGCCAAAGCACTTGCTTGAAAATGTCCCCGCCGATCAACTCGCAAATGCAGAATTTAATTTAAGTCCCATTGGCACAGGGCCTTATAAATTTGACAGCCTGATCACCAGCGGGGGACAGATTACGGGCGTAACGCTTACTGTTAACGAAAATTATTATTTGCCGCGCGCTTATATCGAGCAGATCATCTTCCGCTTTTATCCCGATTCCGCTTCCGCGTTTGACGGGTATCAACAAGGCGTAGTGCTCGGCGTCAGTCAGTTGACCAATGATATTTTGCAACAGGCATTGGAAGAACAGACTCTGTCTGTGCACTCCAGCCGCCTGCCGCAACTGGGATTAGTCTTCTTAAACCTCAACAACCCGAATGCTGTATTTTTACAAAACGAAAAAGTTCGCCAGGCGCTTTTACTTGGCATAAACCGTAATATGATCGTCTCACGCATCATGCAGGGACAGGCCATCGTTGCCGATGGTCCCATCCTGCCCGGTTCGTGGGCGTATTACGATGAGATTCAGCATTTTGATTACGACCCGGACGCAGCCATGGTCTTGTTGAAAGATGAAGGCTATGTGATCCCCGCTGGCGGCGGCGAAGTCCGCGCGCTGGATGGACAATTTCTCGAATTCACGTTGGTTCATCCGAACGATGAAATCCACACAAAGATCGCGCAGGCCATTCAAGCGAACTGGGCGCTGATTGGCGTGAAGGCGAATTTGCAATCTGTTCCCTATGATTCGCTTATCACCGATTTTCTCTCCACGCGAAATTATCAAGCTGCGCTCGCGGACTTGAACACTGCGCGCACGCCCGACCCCGACCCATATCTCTTCTGGCATCAAGCCGAAGCCACGGGCGGACAGAATTATTCGCAATGGGATAACCGCACTGCGAGTGAATTCCTCGAATCCGCGCGCACCCAAACCGATTTTGAATCTCGCGCGCGTTTGTATCGCAACTTCCAGGTTGTGTTTGCAAAAGAGTTACCGTCTCTGCCTTTATATTATCCCGTCTATTCCTACGGCGTGGATGCGCAGGTGCAGGGTGTTCAAGTAGCGCCGATGTATGATGTCAGCGACCGTTTGGCGCTGCTGCCGGAATGGTATCTGATTACGCGCCGCACGCTCGAGGCGACGCCCGCGCCGTAACGGAGTCTAACGACGGGAGTCGTTGGACTCCAAAGTCTCCTGACTTTGGAATCCGAAAACATGAACATCCAAAACGATATCGAATATCTTTCAGCGGGTGTTCCTGAATTGGAAACTTACCTGCTTTCAAAGGAATTATATTATCCGATTGGTGCGCACTTGCCGCAGTTAACTCTTGGCGGGATTCTTTTATCCGTTACGCGGATGGGACTGAAGGGAGAGTCGTTCCGCGCGCAGGTGGAATCGATCCACTCGAAGTGGCGATCCGCCTGGGATGCAAAATCGAAACGCGAAGTCAAGGCGAGAAATACGTTATGGATGAATTATCTGGCGGAGTATCGCGAAGACCCAAAATCGGGCGCGCGGTTATACTCGCAAAATATCCGCTACCGCGCGATGCTGAGTCTGCTTGGTCAAGTTACGCATGAGTCCGACGCTTTGCTAAAAGGCGTTTTCAAAGAAGGCAAGTTTGTCTGGGAAGAAGAGTGCGCGCAAAATTTTCCGTGCGAAACATTTTGGTATTTATTTGGAACATTGAAGGAGTAGCCATGTCTGATGCAAAAGAAGCGATTGAATATGCTCACGCGAACCACGAGAGATTTTTAAAGGAATTATCTGAATTCATTAAGATTGAATCCATTTCGACCGATGACGATTACAAGGCGAGTGTGACGAATGCCGCAGAATGGGCCGCGGAGCATTTGCGCAAGATCGGCATTGAAAATGTAAAACTAATGGACACCGGCGGACACCCTGTTATGTATGGCGATTTCTTAAAGAACCCCGGCGCGCCAACCGTACTGGTTTATGGACATTATGATGTGCAGCCCGTTGACCCAATTGAATTGTGGGATACCCCGCCTTTTGAAACGACCGTAAAAGGTGATTATATTTTCGGGCGCGGCACTTCAGACATGAAGGGCCAGGTGATGGCAACCTTGAATGCGGTTGAGGCCATTATGAAGACCGGCGATTTTCCTGTTAACTTAAAATTTTTGCTTGAAGGTGAAGAGGAAATCGGCTCTAAAAATATGAAAGAGTTTTTGAAGAAATACGGGGAACATTTCAAAGCCGATTTTTGTTTGAATCCCGATGCGGGCGCAATCTCTGCCGATGAACCAACCATCACCTTTGGTCTGCGCGGACTTGCATACTTTGAGATGCATGTCTCCGGTCCCGCGCAGGATTTGCACTCCGGTTTATTTGGCGGTACGGTTCACAACCCCGCGCAAGCGTTGACCGAATTGGTCGCGGGTATGCACGATGCGAATGGCACGATCACTTTGCCGGGCTTTTATGATTCAGTGCGTGTTGTGACGGATAAAGAACGCGAAGAAACTGCGAAGTTGCCCACAACCCCCGAAAGTTATTTGAAGCAAACTGGCGTGCCCGCCTTGTGGGGTGAGAAGGAATATACGCCCGCGCTACGCACTGGCGCGCGCCCTACGCTCGAAGTGAATGGCCTGCTCTCCGGCTGGACAGGTCCCGGCTCGAAGACAGTTCTGCCCGCGAAGGCTATGGCGAAAATTTCCTGCCGCCTTGTGCCGGATCAGGATCCCAATGAAGTCTACAATCAATTGGTAAAGTATATGGAAATGAACGCGCCCAAGACAATCAAATGGGAAATCAGGCGATTACATGACAGCCCCTGGGCGATTACTGATGTGGATAATAACGGCATCCGCGCGATGGCTGCCGCGATGGAATCTGTGTGGGGCAGGCAGCCTTTGTATCGCCGCGAAGGTGGCTCAATTGGCGTAGTGGCCATGCTGCAAAACATCTGCGGCGTGGAGTCTGGACTCGTGGGCGGCGGTCTGCCCGATGACAATGTCCACTCGCCCAACGAGCACATGCACCTGCCAACCTGGCACAAGAATATGGATGCATTCATCCATTTCTTTTTCAATATGAAATAATTATCATGTCATTGCGAGGAGCGCTCTTGTTCTTAGCGATGAAGCAATCTTCTTACGACAGGGGATTGCTTCAGTCGCTCCACTCTTTCGCAACACTTGCACCTGCACGCAAGTGCAGGTGAGACATAAGAAGGATTCAATGGAAGATAGAATTATCACTTATGGTGGACAAGCCGTTATTGAAGGCGTAATGATGCGCGGACAAAAGGGATTTGCCGTTGCCATGCGCGCGCCGGATGGCAGCATTGTTATCCACACTGAAAAACTTATTAGTTTATATAGTTCCGGCATTACGAAAATTCCCTTTTTACGCGGATCAATTTTGTTATGGGATGCGATGGGATTAGGCATGCGCGCATTGACCCTCTCCGCGAATACGCAAACAGGCGAAGATGAAAAACTGGAAGGCCCCGCGCTTTACCTGACGCTGGGTTTATCCCTCACGTTTGGGATCGGCTTCTTCTTTTTACTTCCCGCCGGTATTGGCGGATTAGCCGAACATTATCTCAACTGGAGTTCCTGGCTGAATAATCTGCTTGAAGGTGCTTTGCGTTTGCTGTTGTTGATCGGTTATATCTGGGCGATCAGTTTCATGCCCGATGTCAAACGCCTCTTCATGTATCATGGCGCGGAACATAAAACCATCAACGCCTACGAAGCCGGCGCAGAGTTGACTCCCGAAGTCGTGGCGAACTATCCCATTGAACATGCACGCTGCGGAACGGCTTTCCTGCTCACGCTGGTTTTGCTCTCTATTCTGATATTTACCGCGCTGGGACCGATGTCCATTTTTTGGCGGCTTGCCACGCGCGTGCTCTTCATTCCCATCCTCGCGGGTATTGCCCTCGAATATATTCGCTGGACGGCGAACCATTTGGATAATCCGATCGTGCAGTTGTTGATCAAACCGAACCTGGCGCTGCAACATCTCACCACGCGCACGCCCGACCTTTCCATGTTGGAAGTGGCGATCCAGTCATTTCAATCCATGCGAAAAGTGGAAGAAGAAATGGCATAAATACTTTGGAGGCTTATAATTGGGTATGATTCAAACAGGAGATTTAAGATGACAGATCAGGACCTTCTTAATCGAATTACGGTAAATCCCAAAATATCTTTCGGTAAGCCAACTATTCGTGGGTTGCGTTATTCTGTTGAATGGCTGCTGGAAACACTTAGTTCGGGAATGACCATCAAGGAAATACTTGCCGATTATGAAGACCTTGAACTTGTGGATATTCAGGCTGTTTTTCTTTATGCTGCTCGCCTAAGTCAGGTCAAACGAATGAGTGCGGTTCTTGCATGAATTTTCTTGTTGACGCCAACTTGCCGCGTCTTTCTTGTCGAATTAACCCGTGAGCATGTGATTGTTCATGCGTAAATTAATTTGTATGTAAAATTCGAAAAAGAGACAGGCAAACACCTGTCTCTTTTTATTTACTAAAATGCGATTTCGCCTATCTGTTCAAAGTTGATATTGAATAACTCCTCGGTTTCAGTTTCAAGTTCCGCATCGGCAGCATCACCGGCGCGGATGCCTCTGTTGCAGTAGGATCGATACGGACAGTAATTGCAGCGCGTCGCGTCCTCTGTGAGCGGGAAAGTAGTCGTGGATGTGATCTCAGCGGAGAGTTGAGTCAGCGCGTCCCAGTCGCGTTTGAATTGCTCCGGGGTGTATATAAATCGCGCGGGCTCGGCGGGAAAATCCGCGAACCAGTAGATCATCTCAATTTGTTCGGGCGCGAATGGTTTTCCATTGTTGAGATGCGCGCCCGCTTTCGCAAGCAAGGCACGATACACGCGCGTTTGCCAGCGGATGTTCATCCATTCATTCTTCGGACGTTTGCGATAGGTTTTCCAATCGTAGATCGTGACCTTGTCTTTATCAACGGCGATCAGATCATATTTTGCAACGAGACGAAATTTCCCCAGCGGCGCGGATAGGGTGCTTTCCGCATACAGACCTGCGAGGTCTCGCAGACCTCGCAGGTCTGCGGCATTAACAAAATTCTCCCACCATCTTTGCAGGTTATCTGTGTTGGCTAATTTCCCAACCTGTTCCGCCGGGATGCCGATTAAATATTGCTGCGCGAGGCGGTGAAAATATTCGCCTTCCTGTTGATGCTTTTCATTTTCGAGCGCGGGCTCGGCTTCGACAGCGGGATAAGCCAGCTGCTGCAAATAGCGCAACTCAAATCGGCGCGGACAATCGTGATAATCCTGCAAGGAGGATTGGCTGAGGGTGGTCAGGTGTTGAGGCATGTCCCTATTTTGCCACAGATTGAATTGCTTATGCTATACTTTGAAAAAATTGGGAGTGGTTATGTTGGTGTTTAATATCTCTCGGTCTTGGGTTCAAATTCTAAAAACGATCATCTCTTCATAAAAACTTTGGAGTTCCAATGGGTCAGGATACACAAATAGCGGTTTTCATTGATTACGATAACATCGAAATAAGCGTCGAAGAAACATTCGGTAAAAATATAGATGTAGATTGGGGCCGTATTTTTCAATATGCCGCGCAGCTCGGGCGCGTGGTGATACGCCGCGCCTACGCAGATTGGGCGGAAGCAAAAGATAAACAGCGTCAGCTGCTCAACCTCGGTGTGGAGTTGGTGCACGTCAACAGCAAGCGCGGAAAAAACGCCGCAGACATTCGCATTGTGATTGACGCGCTGGAATTATTCTACGGCGGGAAAGATTCCTTTACGCATATCCTGCTTGTTTCGGGTGACGGCGATTTCACCGAGTTGGTGCATCGTCTGCGCGCGCATAACAAGACAGTCATCGGCATGGGCATTAGCGGCACGACCGCTGAATATCTGGTTAACGCATGCGATAAATTTGTCTATTATGACAAGTGGCAAGGCGTGGCAAAGTTCGCCAAGAAGACACCGCAAAATAACCCGCCCCCCAATCCGCCCGCGCCGAAGCAGAATAACAACGCGCCCAAGTCTCCGCTTCCCGCCGCCACCACGCCCGAAGGAAAATTGGAGCAATATTCAAATCTGCTCTCGGCAAAAAAAATCCGCGCGGTAGATGGCAAGTATCGTCCGTTGGTTATTTATAAAATTTACGAAATAGTCAAAAACGATTCGGAGCAGGTTACTTTCAATCAATTAAAGGAACAGCTCGGGGCGTTCTTTGAGGCTGCCATACCAAAAGTGGAAACACAACTCGCGCTGGATATTGCGCACCAGCTCTTTTATACATTCTGCTTCGAGTTCGATCCAGAAAGTCATGAACGCATCTTGAATCGCAAAATGTTTTTCGCGGCGGATGTGCAAAAAGCCTCCGACCTGCTCGACAAATGTGATCGCAAAATTTTGCAACTGCTTGTCGCCGATCTTGGCGCGCCCGATAAACTCGATCAGGAAGTCGCCGCGCTTATTTTATATGGCGGCGCCCGCAACCCGAAGATGCTTAGCCATATTGCTGATTTGATTGCAGCAGCAGAATAAAATTCAGGTATAATCCCGAACATGATATACGAATTTCGTGCAGGCAAATCCCCATTAATTATCGGTGTGCGTGGCTTTCGATTTTCAAAGCCTTCTATAAACGCGCCTGTATGCTGAAAGCATTTCGTCAACTTTCTCACGCCGCAGGCTTTTCTGCGGCGTTTTTATTTTAATGACTTTTAATTGTCATTCTGAGCGTAGCGAAGAATCTCTACCATAGCAAAAGAGACCCTTCGTTACACTCAGGGTGACATAAGGAACAACATGGTACAAATTCAACTTGCAAATATTACGCTCGTCCTCGGTGCAAAACGTATTTTTGAAAACTTGAACTGGGAAATTCAACGCGGACAAAAAATCGGCTTGATCGGGGCGAATGGCGCGGGGAAATCCTCGCTCTTCAAGATGATCGAAGGCGAATATTCTCCAGAAATGGGTGGAAGCATCACCCGCGCCCGCGGAATTACGACGGGCTATTTGACTCAGCACCCCGAATTTGATCTGACCCTCACGGCGCTTCAACTCGCGCTCGCGGGCAACCCGCGTGTGAACGAAGTCTACGCTGAATTGGAACGCGTCGAAAATAGTTTGGGCGATCCCGAGGTTTATGGCAATGAAAAGAAATTGCAGCGCGCGCTTGAATTGCAGCATAAACTCGTTGAAGAATATAACGGACTCGGCGGCGACAGTTATCCCGCGCGCGTGCGTGAACTTCTCCTCGGGCTGGGACTCGCTTCGAGCGAGCTGACCAAACCCGTGTCGGTATTAAGCGGCGGACAGAAGAAACTCATTGGGCTGGCGCGCCTACTCGTCCTGCGTCCCGATATTCTGCTGCTGGATGAACCCGATAATCATCTTGATCTGCCCGGCAAACTTTATCTCGAAAATCTCATCCGCGAATACGAAGGGACGGTGGTCATCATCTCACATGATCGTTATTTGATCGATGCTTCTGTGACGCACATCGCCGAGTTGGAAGATGGGCGGTTGACGTTATTCAACGGTAACTATACAGACTTTGTGCTTGATAAAGAAGAACGATTGGCGCGGCAGGAAGAACTATATCAAATTCAGCAGCGCGGACTTGCGCGCATGGAAATGGCGCTTAAGCGTTACAAACTGTGGACGCAGTTCAACGATAAATTTGCAAGCCGCATGCACGCTATGGAAGCGCGCATGGCGCGCGTGGAACGTATTGATAAACCAATACTGGATCGCAAGCGCATGGATCTGCGCTTGAGCGGCTGGCGCGGCTCTAATAAAGTTTTAGAACTCGCTGGTGTTTCAAAGTCATTTGATGCAAAGCGGATATTTGCTAATCTTAACGAAACTATCTGGCACGGCGAGCGCGTGGGACTCATCGGCGCGAATGGCGCGGGGAAGTCCGTGTTGCTGCGGATGATTCTCGGGCAGGAAAACCCGGATGCGGGCGAAATAAAAATCGGTCCCAGCGTTTCCGTTGGACATTACGCGCAGGAACATGAAACCCTGGATTTTGATCAGACCGTTTTGGATGCTGTTCGTTACGCAGGCGAGATGAGCGAATCAAGAGCCGCCGCGTTTTTATTGCATTATCTTTTTACCTATAAACAAGTCTCGCAAAAAATCGGCGAACTTTCAGGCGGAGAACGCAGCCGTTTGCAATTGGCATTGCTCGTTCTCTCAGGCGCGAATTTCCTTCTGCTTGATGAGCCTACGAATAATCTCGATATCGCCTCAGCCGAAGTGTTGGAGCAGGCGCTTGAGGATTTTGTCGGCACGACCTTGATCATCTCGCATGACCGTTATTTTCTCGATAGAGTCGTGGAACGCTTGCTGGTGATCGAGGATGGGCGGCTGGTTGAATATCAAGGCGGCTACAGCGATTATCTTGAATCGCAGGGCAGACGATAAAATGCGATTAATTTCCATTGTCGGCACGAGCGGCGTCGGCAAAACCACGCTCGCGCGCGCCTTATGCAAACAGCATGATTTCGTTTTTGCTTATGAACAGCATAACGAAAGACCTTTCCAGGCCCTCTTCAAACAGGATGCAAAATACGCGCTCGCGAATCAATTGGATTATTTACTTTATCGCGCCGAGCAGGAATGTGAACTGCGCCAAAGCGGAAAATCGATTTTGATGGATGGCGGACTCGACCTCGATTTTCACGGCTTCACGCGACTCTTCCATGCCCACGGCTGGCTCAACGCAGCGGAGTTTGACCTGTGCCGAAGATTCTACGAGCACACGCGCAAACTTCTACCGCCTCCCGATCTGATCATCCACCTCAGCGCGGATGCGGAAATTCTTCGCGGACGGCTTGCTTCGCGCGACAGAATCAACATCGCATCCAATGATGATGCGAAACTTCTCGGGCAGTATATTAATCAGTGGTTGGATTCTATTCCGCAGCAGAAAATTCTGCGCTTGGATGTATCCAATGAAGATGTTGATTTTTCGAAAAGCATTTCCATTGTAATAAATCATCTTGCCGTATCATCAAACCCGCATGACTAATAGAACCATTTCACAAATTATAGAACCTCAACTTGTTATGGAAGAAAAATTCTGGCATACAAGAGAAATCTCCGCGCAAGAATTCTTGTGCGGAGATTTCTCTATTTTCTCGAGTTAGATTCTGCGCCCGAGAGTCGCGCGGCGATAAAACCGCCGCGCTATTCCTACGAAGGCGACTGAAGCCGCCTATTCATCACGTCATCAACCTGCGTGACGCTTTCCACAACAGTAGCCATAACGCCCCAAGCAGAACAGCAAAGACAGCAATATTCCATCCGCTGGTGTAGGGATCGCCAACAGCGAGGCGCGACATGGTTGTGATGGGCGAGAGATTCAACAGCGTGCCGATGGAAACCATTGCCAATAATGCCAGCGAGTAAACGAACTGCGAGCGTTCGCGGTCTTTGAAGAAGACCGCGCCCAGCGCTGCGAAGCTGGCGGCGAGTGCGGCGATGATCAAGGCGAGAAGAATCACCCAAATTAAATTTTTGATTATCGTCCCGTTCACTTGCAGCAGCGTCAGCCACGTTATGCATTGCACGATGGCAACGATTACAGTGGCGGCGATTTTCCCCGCGATCATCCCGTTAATTGTCAACGGCGCGGAGAGCAGCGTTTGCAGCGTGTTGTTTTCCACTTCCTCAGTAATCGAGTCGATCACCATGCTGCCTGCTACGAATGCGGGGAAGAACATCAAAAGAGGAATCATGACCGAATAGACAAACTCGAACGAGGTCGCGGGTTTTCCTTTTAGGTCGGTGTAGCGCACGTCAATTCCATTTTGTCCGCGCAGATGATTTTCATACTGCTTGAGCGGTTCTTGAATCACCATGCGGATCAGCGAACTGAATGTATCCGAGTCGGGCAGATATAACTGAATCTCGGAACTCTTGCCCGTCGCTTCAGGGACAACTATGATGGCGGTAACTTCTCTGTTATACAGCCCAGATTCGGCTTCGGCTAAAGACCCGTAATTGAAAACTTTTAATCCGCGCTCGCTCATCATCGAACCAAGCAAATCATCGGGAGCGCTGACCACGCCAATCTTGATCCCCGCGCCGCCGAATTTCAAGATCGTATCCGCGTCGTACAGCGATAACATCCCCAGCAGCAGCGCGGATGAAAATGACGCGATGAACAACTGAATTAAAACAGCGATGATGATCGTCCCATCGCGCAGGACGGAGCCGATTTCTTTTTTCACAACGACAAGAAACGAATTCATTATGACCCTCTCAGGATAAGATAGTTATAGATAAAATGAATCACAGTCGTAATGAATAACGAAAGCGTATAAGGGAATTTCAGTTTTATGGTCAGGAAGGTAGTGATGGAGGTAAAGAAGAAATGCGCGAAAAGTGGAATGAGGAGTAATAGCCCCGCGCCGAATAATGCGCCCGCCACGCGCGCATCCGACACCATGCTGATCGAAATCGCGACCAGCAATTTCTCTCCGATCAGGAATCCCAACCCCGAGAGAAACGACAACCCGAAGATACTCCGCGCCGAAGAGATCACGCGATGTTCCGCCAGTGCGATGATACCCACAGACTTGACGATCTCCTCCACCATCGCAGAGCCGAACAAGACCGCGCCGAGAATTAACTTGAATGGCAGGTTGGTCGCAAATGCGAGGAAGACCACCTGCGTCATATACACCGCGGGGATGGTAATCAAACTCCACAGCGGGACGGCGATATACGGCTTGCTGTGCGCCATCATCAAATAGATCGCGTCCTTGATTTTTTTCGAGATGGGTTTGTAACCCATCAAAAATTCTTCGTTGAGCAGGCGCGTCCCTGCGAACATGGCGAAGATAAAAATTCCCGCCATTGGTACGGATGGGAATAAATATTCGCGCCAGCCGAAAGGCTCATTGCGATACATCTTCACCGCCAGAGTCAGCGGCGAGACATACGAAACGTCGTTGGCGTTGGTGAACATCGCGGGGAAGACGAGATACGCGGTGGTCATGGTTGTCACGAACATCGCGATAAAGGTTGTGTCTTTGAAGGTGCGATAAAAAAGCGGGACCAATAAATAAATGGCAAAGATAAATAAAATAGTGGGGGCGAAGATCGCCAGCGACAGCAGAATTTTTCCACCTGTGAATGCGGCAACGACTGCCACGCCGAACAGTGCGAAGATCGCATAGGGCAGCATTTTCCCGAAGATGATCTGAAACGGCGTGACCGGCGCAGACAGCAAAATGACCAGGCGGCGATTGATCTTTTCATCCATAAAACTGCTGGTGAAAAAGATGCTGATAAACGTGATCGGCATGATGAAGAGCAGCGCGACCAACACCTGCGTGAACGGCGCGGGCGGCGGGGTCAATGAAGGGATGATCGTCTCTTTGGGTTTCTCAACAGGTGGAGTTTCCTGCTGCGGGTCTTGTCCCGCCGGTCTGTTGAGCGGCAGGTAGTTGATGCCCACCCGCAAAGGAAAGGCGAGATTGTATTCGTATGTTTTCCCCACGCGCACGATCTCCTGCGTTTCGAGATACTGCTTGAGCGATTTGAGCGCATATTGCGATTTATCATCTTCGCGGTATGTGACCTGTGCACCGTCAATGAATACGTCAATCCTCTTTTCATCGAGCAGGGATTTTCCTTCATCCGCTGATTTGACTTCCACAACAGAGAAGCGGGTATCAGTGATTGAGGGTACGTCGCCAAATACGCCCACACGATATAACCCGCTCCCGAGTGAAACCGTATCCCGTAGAAAATACGAGGATGCCCCAATCACAATCATCAAAGCGATCACAGCCAGCGGACTCGCTCCGCCGCTGAAACGTTTTCTCAAACGGGTTACTTCGCGCCATGCAATTACCAGAATTTGATTCATTGATTCACCATGTTGCAACGCGACATTTATGTCGCCTTTCGCAATCTTGCGTTACAGATTTTGCTGCACAACCCTTTCAAGTTTATTTGTTCCTGATATGTTGTTTTGAGATAAAATTGAAAAATGATTCAACTTGAAAATATCTTCAAACGCTATAATGATACTACGGTTGTAGAAAACCTAAATTTACAGATCGAGGCTGGCGAGATCGTCGGCATTATCGGTCATAATGGTGCGGGGAAAAGTACCACGCTGAAAATGATCGCGGGCTTGGTCGAGCCGACTTCGGGCAGTGTGCGCGTGATGGGACGCGATATCCAAAAGGACAGCGTCAAAATCAAACAGCATATTGGGTTTTTGCCCGAGGACAGGTATCATCTCAATAAATCGGGGATGAGCAGGAAATTATTGAATCCCCCCCGGAACAAAGATAAACGAGTAAACTAACACCAGCATGATTGACGATATTGAACTCAA
>VFKN01000167.1 GCA_009885525.1 Anaerolineaceae bacterium
CCCCGAAGGGGAAGGGAGTCCCCTCTCCCTTTGGGAGAGGGCTAGGGTGAGGGAGCGTCACGCAAGCCGTCTTGCGTAAGTCCTAATATTTATACATTTTCGGAAACCCCAAATGGAAAATTTAAACTCAACATCTCCTGAACCACAAAATCGTTCCACAGGCGCATTGATCTTATTTCTGCTCTTCGCGCTGCCGATGCCGTTTTGTTTGTTCATCTATCATTTTGTAATATGGTCAGTAGAACAAACCTCAATCGCTTCTTCAAGTTTCAAGAACCTCACTCAAGCAGGCTGGATCGGGCTGGCCGTACAAACGGTTGTGATGACGATCATCACCGCCGTATTATGGCGCTTCACAAAAGATGAGCGCTTCAAGCCGATCTACGCGGGTTTGTTCGGCGCGGCGGTTATGGGCTTCCCTGCTCTCGTGTTGAAATTTCTTGGGCCCAACGATGATCAACTCGGTTCGCTGGCGCAATTCGTTATTTGCATCATTGGCGCGGGCGTCATCATCCTGCTCCGCAAAAACAAAATCGAGTGGAGCATCGCAGCGCTGCCTTTCGGTTTGGTCATCGCAGGAATCGGATTCGCGCCCTACGCAATTTACGGCTCATTCGGTTCATCTGAAGATATCCTCTTCAGCCTGCTGGCGAGTCTTGCCTTTGGTTTGCTCGCCGCAACGTTAATGGAATCAACAACAGAAAATTTATTATTGGATGGCGTCGGTATCGGCGCAGCGCTTGCCTTGCTCGGTTCTGCCATTGGTTATGATGGCTCACAATTATTATTGCTGGTTATCCTGCCATCGTTTGCATTTGCAATCGCGGCGATCATGCCGTCAAAGTTTGCGGCAGGCGCAGCGACATCCCTGCTTGCGTTTGCGGCGTTGGCAATGTTCGATCCCACTGAACTCACCATCGTCTTAGGCGACATCGGCGGCATCGCGCTAAAAACATCCGCCATTGTGATCGGCATTGGGGTAGTGACGAGTCTCATCGCGCTGGGATTAAGATGGGGAACAGAATCAGCATCGGGTCCAAGAACGAAGCGCGCGGTCGGCTGGGCGGGCGCGAGTTTCATCTGGATTTTCGTCATCACCCTGTTTTTCATGTTTGGTCATCCCGGCAATTATGGCGACAGACTCTTTGTCATCTTAAAAGATCAGGCGGATCTATCCAGCGTCGCAAAAATTAAAGACCGCGATAAACGATTGAACGCAGCCTATAAAAAATTAACCGAACACGCAAATAAGACTCAAGCGGATTTGCGAAGTTTCTTTGACAGAACGAACATTGAATACAAATCATATTATTTGGAAAACGCGATGGAAGTCCGCGGCGGGCTATTGCTCAAACTCTATTTGGAATCTCGCCCCGAAGTGGGTCGCGTCATTCCCAGCCCACGATTAAGATTTGCGCCCACAGATTCCCCGCAACCCGGAGAGACACAATCGCGCGCGAACAGCATCGAGTGGAACATCACCATGATCGGCGCAGATAAAGTGTGGAATGAATTCGGCGCGCAAGGCGAGGGAATAGTCGTGGGGCAATCCGATACCGGCGTGGATGGAAGTCATCCCGCAATTCACGATCAGTATCGCGGCTTGAATCAAGGCGACGATTACAACTGGTACGACCCGTGGAACAACACCTCCGCGCCGCATGATGAGATTGGTCACGGCACGCATACGATGGGAACGATCCTCGGCGCGAATGGCATCGGCGTTGCACCCAAAGCAAAATGGATCGGCTGTGTGAACTTGGATAGAAACCTTGCCGACCCCGCGCTGTATTTGGAATGTATGCAATTCATGCTCGCGCCTTTTCCGCATAACGGCGACCCGTTCAAAGACGGTGACCCGACTCGCGCCGCGCATGTGATGAATAACTCGTGGGGCTGTCCCACGCTTGAGGGCTGCGATCCAAACGCGCTGTTGTTCGCCGCGAATAATTTACGCGACGCGGGAATCTTTGTGGTCGTATCCACTGGCAACGATGGTCCCAATTGCGAAACAGTCGAATCGCCGCTTTCGTTATACGACTCGGTTTTCTCCGTTGGCGCGATTGATCAATTCGGTGACATGGCATCTTTCAGCAGCCGCGGTCCCGTCATCGTGGATGGATCAAAACGCGTCAAGCCTGATATCGTCGCGCCGGGCGTGAATATTCTCTCCTCGCTCCCTGAAGGAACTTATGGTATGGAAAGCGGAACTTCGATGGCGGGGCCGCATCTCGTGGGCGTGGTCGCGTTGATCTGGTCAGCGCAGCCAAAATTCATCGGCGACATTGACGCAACCGAAAAACTTATCATTGATACCGCGCAGCCTTATACGGGCAACAAATTGCTGGGATGTTTCACAACAGGCATGAAGCAAAGTAACGCGTATGGCTACGGCGTTGTGGATGTGTATGCGGCTGTGAAAAAAGCATTGGAGGAATAAATGAAAATTATCCGCCCCACTTTACCTAAAGGTTATGTCGATGCGCCCATCTCTGAAGTTTCATGGGAGCATGTCGAAAAACGATTAACGGATTCGATCAATTATTGGTTATGCAGTGTGCGCCCGAATGGCACGCCGCATGTTGTTCCGCGTTGGGGTGCGTGGCTGGATGGAAAATTATATTACGATGGAAGCCCCGAGACGCGTCACGCGCGCAATTTGGATTCAAACCCCAATGTGACTCTGCATCTCGAAAGCGGCAACGATGTGGTGATTATGGATGGCGCATCCGCGCCCGCGCCAAAACCCATCCCCGAATTTGCTCAGCGACTCTCGGAAGCCTACTGCGCCAAATATGAATCCGACGGGTACGCGCCCAAGCCCGATCAATGGGATGAAGGCGGGCTATATGTTTTCACTCCACGCCAATGTTTAGCATGGACAAAGTTCTTCGAGAATCCCACCAAGTTTTTGTTTGAGTAAAAAATGGGCCGCATCAAAAGTGCGGCCCATTCTCTACTTTCTATTCTCTACTCTCTACTTTTCTTTTTCCCCGCTCGCCTTCATCCAGGCCTTCTTCATATTCAGCGCATCCACTTCCATGATGGGGCTTTCGCACATGATGCGCCCGCCGCAGCCGAATTGATTCAGCGCCTTGAAGAGCGCCTTCATATCCAAATCCGCTTCTGAAAGCGGGAGATGATTCTTCTCGCCCTTCGGCCCATATTCAATGCCGGAGAGATGGATGTGTAAATGCTTTAAAGATTTTGCGCCAAGTTGTTTTCCGTACACTTCAAGCAACCGCGACCATTCATCATAAGTGTTCATCGTGCCATCGCCGGGGCGCGCGTGCAGATGTGCGAAATCCAAACACGGCAAAACCATATCCATCGATTTGCTCATCGCAATTGCATCTTCAAACGAACCTAACATCGCGGATTTACCCATCGTTTCGGGGCGTAGCGTCACGTTGTCGCCGTTCTTCTTGAGTTCATCCACGCAGCCCTGCAAGCGCGGAATGGCAACCTTCAACACTTCGATGGGATCGTTTGCGAAATACGAACCGGGATGAAAAATAATATCCGTTGCGCCCGCGAGATAACCGAAATGCGCCGCATCCATCAATCGCTTGCGCGACTTGGGCCATTCTTCATCATCCGCGTTCAAGTTGATGAAATACGGCGCGTGGATACTCAACGCCACAGCATGCTCCTCGCCCGCGGATTTGATCAGCGCACAAGTCGCTTCGGTCACGCGCACCGCTTGCACCCAGCCAAGTTCCAATGTATCCAAGCCAATGGATTTGCTAAACGCAATCGAGCCGACTGATCCGCCCGGTTTTTTGGGTGTGCCGGTGGGTGAGCCAACGGTGCCGAATTTGAAAGATAGGGTCATGAGTGCTCCAGGAATTAGGTGATTAGTAATTAGGGGATTAGGGAGATCAGTTTCGCCCATAGGGGTGGACCAAGAATTAAAAGTCCCACTACAACAGCGGCAAGCGCAGCAACAAGCACAGCACCCGCGCCAACATCCTTGCTGATCTTTGCCAGCGGATGATGTTCTTCGGTGGCAAGGTCAACGACGGCTTCGATGGAGGTGTTGATAAATTCAGCGGAGAATACGAAGGCGGAGGTCAGGATAATCAGCGCCCAATCACGCAATGAAATTTGAAGCCAGAGTGCCAGCAGAAATACGAGTATCGCAATGATGCTGTGTATCCATACATTTTTTTGTGTGCGTAAAACATGACTCCACCCGCGGAAAGCATGACCAAAAGATTCAACGCGCGAAAGCATGAAAGCCTTCATCAACCTATGACCTTCAATTTCATTCTTCAACAACCCGTACATGTGATAAGCCAAGTTTCACCATCACCTCAGATTGCGACTGCCACATGCGGGCTTTTTCTTCAGGGTTAGAGTGATCGTGGCCGAGCAGATGTAATGTCCCGTGTACGACAAGCAACTGCACTTCGGCTTCCACGCTGTGCCCCGCAGATTCAGCCTGCTGCGCGGCGCGCGGAATCGAGAGGATCACATCGCCGATATAGGGCGTTTCTGTTTCAGGATCAATTTCATCCGAGGGGAAGGAAAGCACATCGGTGGGCGCATCGATACCGAGGTATTGCTTGTTCAATTCGTGGAGCTGCGTGTCGTCTGTGAGGACGATGGTCATCACCGCGTTAGCGGGAGCAGATTCGTGGTCGAGGGTGAAGCGCGCGGCGCGTTCCAAAAGGGTGTTGTCAGAAAATCCGTATTGTGAGTCTATATTTATCATTTTTCTTTTCTCGCAGAGAGCATGGTTGAATCCTGGTCGGGGACGGTTGCATTGGGATATTGAATGCGCGGGTGGTACGTGCCGCGCAAAGTGGTGACGAATGATTCGGTGATGAGGTTAAGATCGCGCAAGGTCAGCAGCGTATCATCGAGCTGATGGAATTTTTGCACGGTGTCGATCACACTGCGGACAAGCGCGCGCAGGTCATCATCGCTGACGGGGCGCTCGGCGCGCGCGCGCGCTTCGGTTGCATCCGCAAGCATCAGCAGCGCGGTTTCACGCGAGTGCGGGCGCGGACCCGGGTAGCGGAAGTTTTCAATTTCCACTTTGGTCACGTCGCCGCCCGAGGCTTCCATGGCTTGATTATATTGATAGCGCGTGATCAGCGTGCCGTGATGTTCAAGGATGAAATCCTGCAGGCGGTTCGGCAGTCGGTATTTTTTCGCGAGTTGAATTCCATCCGTGACGTGACGAATAATCGTGGCGGCGGATTCTTCCGGCGCAATATCGTGATGTTTGTTGACGCTTCCGGGAATTTGATTCTCGATGAAAAACGTCGGGTTCAGCGCTTTGCCAATATCATGGAACTGCGCGCCGACGCGCGTGAGCAATGGATCTGCGCCGATCTTTTCGGCGGCTTGTTCGGCAAGGTTGGCAACCTGCAAACTATGCTGATATGTGCCGGGCGCGTTGCGCAGAAAAAATTGCAGCAGTGGGAAATCGGGGCGCGAAATATCGAGCAGTTGAAATGCGGTCGTCAAGCCAAGAGTCTGCGCGAGAAGATATTGCAGCAACAGCGTAATACTCGCAGCGGAAAATCCCGCAAACGAGACGACACCAACGAGTTGAACTATGCCAAGCCAGTCAGGGGTAACCGCCGGCAAACGATATGCGATGAGAACAACCAACCCCGCAAGCGAAACGGCAGCGCCTGCGCGGACAAAGCCCCAAAAGCGGCGCACGGGTCCAAGCACGAGCAAGCCGATCAAAGATGTGAGTAAATAAAAAGGTGCGAGGTCAAGCGAATTTGGCAAACCATAAGATGCGATCAGAGCAAGCGGAATGGCAATGACCAGCCCGGATTCCAAACCAAACAAGGTGGTGATAATTAATCCTGCGGCTTGCAACGGATAGCCATAAGGCGCAAGTGTGCGGTTGGCAAACAAACGCGCGCCCAGTAAAAAAACAATAAAAATTATGGCTATGACGATAATGCTGCGCGGATCATTGACCACATTCGAGCGTTTGCGGCGGAAGAAATAAAGCGGGACAAGCGCCGCGGAAAGCAGGATGATTCCGCCCGCGCCAAGCAAATCCTCCCAGCGCTGACCCAGATGAATCATATCGAGTTGTTGAAAGGCTTCCATATCGGCGGGGGTAACAACCTCGCCCGCCGGTACGATCGTCTCTCCGGTTTTATAAGTTTGCACAACCGGCTTGATGGCATCCCGCGCGGCTTGACGCGCAGCGGTGGTGAGTTCTTCGCTGTAAAAACTGTTCGGCAAAATAAAAGCGCTGACCAATTCAGTCACCAGCGCGGCTTGCGGTTCGTTCAATGCCAGGCTTACAGAGGATGAAACACTGGCCTGTGCAACATCCAATTTATCCTCATAAATGGCGCGGCGCATTACCTGTTCCAAAACGCGCAGGACTTCGATCTGCACATTTTCCCAGCGCGAATCGGAAATGGAAAGCACGTAACCAATTGTCTCAGGCTGCAAGCGGACATCGCTCAGCGCGACAAGTTTCGCTTTCTTTTCGTCAAGCGTTAACTCGGCGTTGTCGCGCATCGAGGTGATGTATTGCATGGTGGTGCGAATCCGCTCGATCTGCTGGCGCGCAATGGCAGGATCAGGCGCGCTATAAATAGGCTGCGCGGCGCTTTCGGCGGCTTTGCGGGATTCCTCCGTGCGCACATCGCTGACGTATTCGATGTCACGCGGGGACTGCATGGTGACGGGCGCCACGTCACCCACATCCACTGCCTGTGTGATGGGGCGCAGCGCCAGCGGATAGGTCAGCGCTATAAAAGAGGCAAGGCTGACTGCGATAATCAGGCTGGCCTGTAAAATTCGAATGCGAGTGGAAACGGGGGCGCGTACTGACATAAAATGGGACTCTCCCTCATCCCCGGCCCTTCCCCCGGTGGGGGAAGGGCTGGGGATGAGGGTATTTTTTTATTTCACGAGCAATTCTTTAACAGCCGCGCTGATCATATCGTTCGGCGCGCGCCCGGCTATTTTGGGCATAACGATCTTCATTACTTTGCCCATATCGGCGGGCCCGGTTGCGCCGGTCTCGGCGATTGCGGCTTGCACCAGCGCGCGCAGTTCATCGGCGGGCATGGCTTGAGGCAGAAAAACCTCCAGAATTTTTATCTCGGCTTCGTTCGCTTCTATCAAATCGGGGCGGTCGGCTTTCTTCGCTTCTTCGAGCGCTTCGCGGCGGTTCTTGACTTCCTTTTGGATCAACGCGATCACGGCGGTATCATCCAGCGTGACGCGTTTATCCACTTCCACTTGCTTGACCGCGGCAAGCACCATGCTCACCGTGCTCTTGCGGAGCTTGTCGCCGCTGCGCATGGCATCTTTCATTGATTCATTTAGTTGAGTTTTTATATCCATATTTTGATTATACCTTTTTTGATTTATTTGTTTTAAACAGGCAGTTCTGCAATATCCTTCAATGGCAGCGCTGTGATTTTTTTATCCATAGGATATGAATGTTCGCCCGGGTGAATCACCCATAAGTGTGATAATTTCAGCGCGTCCAAAGATAATTTCATGGATGCGGTAATTTGCGGCGCTTCAGAAAATTTAATTTCCACGCCATATCTATGCTTGCCTTGGGTGAACATCAAATCCAATTCGCCGCCGCTATGCACACCCCAAAAATATGCCTGCGAGGGTCGAATGATTTGCAGCGCTTGCTCAAGCGCATATCCCTCCCATGACGCGCCTACTTTGGGATGACCCAGTAATGTGTGCCAGTCACCAATATCCAACAGGCTGTGCAAGAGACCCGAATCGCGAAAATAGATCTTGGGCGTTTTTACCTGTCGTTTGCCCACGTTTTCATACCACGGCTGCAACTGACGGATCATGAACGTGCCCGTCAACACATCAAGATAGGAACGAATAGTTTTATCAGATACGCCTAACGAGCGCGCAAGCTCGGAAGCGTTCCACGTTTGCGCGTGATAATGCGCGAGCATTGTCCAAAAGCGGCGCATGGCTTGCGCCGGGATGTTGATTCCCAACTGTGGAATGTCGCGTTCCAAAAATGTGCGAATAAATCCCTCGCGCCATGCAAGGCTGTCGTCATCGCTTTCGGCAAGGAAGGAACGCGGAAAACCGCCACGCAGCCATAGATCCTTCCATGAAGATGTCTCCACTTCAAGCAGGTCGAAGCCCGACAACTCGATAAACTCCACCCTGCCAGCCAATGTCTCGGATGCTTTTTTGATGATGTCGGGGGATGCACTGCCAAGCATCAAAAAACGCACACGGTTAGCGGGTCTATCCACAAGCACACGCAGAACATTGAACAACTCTGGCATGACTTGAATTTCATCCAGGATCACCAAGCCATCCAACGCGCCAAGAACCATTTCCGCATTTTGCAAACGGCGCTGGTCGGGAAGGGATTCAATATCAAAAAAGGTGGAGTTTGTGGATTGGGAAAAAGCGCGCGCAAGGGTGGTCTTGCCGCACTGGCGCGGTCCTAGTACAGCGGTGATTGGCGAGCGCGTCACGGCTTTTTCGATCTTTTCGAGATAAGAATTTCTCTTGAGCATGGCAAAATTCTATCATGAAATCTCGGAGGTAAACTCCGAGATTTCATGATAGACGGAATGTCATTCCGACTTACAGATCAACGAACTTCGCCAACATTTCGGGCGTGAGGATTTTCTGCAAAATCTCAAATTCGTGCTGCGTGCGTTTGACCGCCGCCGCGCGGGCATACTCGAAACGTTCACCTTGTTTGGGCGAGTCAAGATTCATCCAGGCGTGTGAATCACGCGGCAGAAGCGCGAGCGCAAATTTCCGTAGTGGAGGGATGAAATATAAAGCATCCAGCGGGAAATAAATTTTGCCCGAATGTAACTTCGGGCTGGCGAATATTTCCGCGTCTACAGGATTCACATCGAGCGCAGAAAGACGCGGATTCTTTTCCATCCACAAAGCGATGTAATTGGTGTGCGAGTAAAAATCCTGCGCCGAGTGAGTCAGCCTGCCGAAAGCAATCCACGCGGAGAGCACGCCGGGAGAAAGCAGCGCCGCGAGAACATATCCGCGCTGCTCTTTGATGTAACGATTGCCTGCATCAATGGCGTTGTTATCAAAATGAATTTCATCGTGACCGATCTGGTTGGATAGCGCATCCTGTTTACGGTTCGCGGCGATGATGATCTCCAGCGCGCGCGGACTAAAATGCGAGGCTAATGCCTCGCGCATCATTTCTTCGTGAATGGGTACAAGCATTTCAAAATTATAAGCGAGGCGTTGATTAAGTGGTTATAATGCGCGCATGACTTTTTATACTGCAAAAGGCGACGACGGCACAACCGGCTTGCTCGGCGAGGGCCGCGTCCCGAAAACACATATCCGCATGGAAGCTGTTGGCTCGCTCGATGAAGCCTCGGCCGCACTGGGTCTGGCGCGCGCGCAATGCAGCGCCCCACAGATCGCGCCCATTCTGCTCGAAGCGCAGCGCGACCTGTACAAATTGATGGCAGAAGTGGCAGCCACGCCTGAAAATGCAAAGCGATTTCATTTTATTGATGAGTCGCGCGTGAACTGGCTGGAAAACCGAACCGATGAATTAAGCGCGATCGTTGAGATGCCGAAGGAATTTATTTTGCCAGGCGATACGCTCGGCGGCGCGGCGCTTTCGATGGCGCGCGCAATCGTCCGCCGCGCTGAACGCGCCGTAGTGTATCTCTTCGACGAAGAGGAAGTAATCAACGCCGATTTACAGCGCTATCTCAACCGGCTTTCATCATTATGTTTTGTGCTGGAACTTCTTGAAAATCAAAACGCGGGCAAGAAAACCACACTGGCAAAATCATAATGCGACACGCAAAGTGTGTCGCGCCATAAAAAATCATTACAAGGATCAACATGACAGGCACCTTCATTAACGTCGCCGCAATTCTGATCGGCGGATCAATCGGTTTAATATTTGGCGCGCGCATCCCTGAAAAATTCAAGAACACGGTGATCGCGGGCATGGGACTCTTCACGGTTGCGATGGGACTGCAAATGTTCCTCAAAAGCGGCAATCAGTTGATCGTGCTGGGCGCGTTGATCATCGGCGCGTTGATCGGCGAATCGATCGGCATCGAAGATTGGCTGCAAGCCTTTGGCGAGACCCTCGAAAAGCGCTTCTCAAAAGATTCGGAAACGGGCGCAAGTTCGCGCTTCGTGCGCGGATTTATGGTGGCATCGCTGTTGTATTGCATCGGCCCAATGGCGATCCTCGGTTCGATTCAGGATGGCTTGACCGGCGATTACAACCTGCTCGCGGTTAAATCCACCCTCGATGGATTCGCGTCCATCGCATTCGCATCCACGCTTGGGATTGGAGTATTGTTTTCGTCTGTGATTGTCCTCATCTATCAGGGCGGAGTCAGCCTGCTGGCGCATCAACTCAATGCGATCATCACCGACCCGATGATGGCAGAGATGACCGCAACCGGCGGCATCCTGTTGATGGGAGTCGGCGTCAGCAATTTGCTGGAGATCAAAAAGATCCGCGTTGGGAATTTCCTGCCGGCGCTGGCGATTGCGCCGTTGATCGTCTGGATATTAAGTTTTTTTAAGTTATAAAGCAAAAGGTCTGATACAAAGTATCAGACCTTTTGCTTTATATGTTTACCGCCGGGCTTTGATAGCGCGGTGGAGAAATCCTAACCAACCATGCGTATCTCACGCGGCATGTCACTCAACACTTCCACGCCGGTTTCGGTGACGACAACATTATCTTCAATGCGGACGCCGTTGCGATTGGTGAGGTAAATCCCCGGTTCGACGGTGTATGCCATGCCCGGTTCAAGCAATTGCATATTATCGTTGCGCATGTACGGATCTTCGTGACCTTCCATGCCGATGCCGTGACCGGTACGATGCGTGAAATATTTTCCGTAACCGGATTTCTCGATCACGTCGCGCGTGGCAATATCCACATCGGCGCAAGGGACGCCGGGTTTTCCGGCGGCGCGGCCCGCGGCATTTGCTTCCTGCACAATCTTGTGGATCGCCTTGCACTCATCATCCACTTCGCCGACTGCGAATGTGCGCGTCAGGTCGGAGATGTATCCGTTGTATGCCGCGCCCCAATCGACGACGAGTAAATCACCGGCTTGCAGTTTTCTCTCGGTGGGCGAGGCGTGCGGGTTCGCGGCATTCGGTCCAGCAGAAACGATCGGGGCGAAGGGAATCTCCGAATCAGAACCATGCTTGAATAATTGAATGATCAACTCGGAAGATAACTCGCGTTCGGTCATGCCGATCTTGATCAGCGGAATGGTTGCTTCAAGCGCGTCCTGCGCGATCTTCACGGCGCGGCGCATCATGTCGATCTCGGCTTTATCTTTTTTCAAGCGCAAGCCGGCGAGGGCATTGCTTGCATCGGGATAATCCGCTTCGGGCGCGCCTGCTTTAACATAATTGAATTCCAACAGACGTAACTGACGCGGTTCGACTCCAATGCGTTTTCCATCCAATCCCAAAATTTGCACAGCCTTGCGGAAAGCATCGCCCCACTCGGATGGGTTCTCGCCGTATGGGATGGCTTGTATTTTATATGAGAACAAATCCATTTTGGGCAATTCAAGTTCGGGCAAGACCAACACCGGATCTTGATCCGGCGTGACGAAGAGCACAATCGGGCGTTCCATCAAATGAAATTGCACACCGGCCAAATAGGTCAGCGTGGGGCCGGGATTGAGCACAACAGCATCCAGGCCAAAGGTCGTCAGTGAAGCGGTCAGGTTTTTTAAGCGGGCAGAGGTCACAGAAAATTCTCCTAATCTAATTTATGATTTTTTCTTGAAAAGTTATAAGAAATCCAATCGAAAAGAACGGGGAAAAGCATATCCAATGCGATGATGATACGGAAGCGCCACGGGATGATCAAACTGCGGCGCGGACGCTTCGCAACGTCCACCACGCGGCGCGCGACATATTCGGGAGTCATCCGCGTCCCGAGAAGTGATCTAACTCCGTTGTACGCCGCGTTCTTCCCGACATGTTGACCAAACTCGGTGGACGCGGGTCCCGGATAAATTCCGCTGACTTTAATCCCCAGCGGAGCGACTTCGCGGCGCAGCGAATCGGTGAAAGCGCGCACACCGAATTTACTGGCAGCGTAACTTGATATAAGCGGGACAGCCAGAAAACTTGAAACAGATCCCATGTTGATAATGTGCCCTTCGCCGCGTTTGAGCATGTGCGGAAGTACCTCGCGCGTGACCTGCATCAAACTGATCAGGTTGACATGCACAAGCGTGTTGATATCACGTTCGGCGGTGTGATTCTCAAACCATTCCACCCTGCCGAGGCCGGCGTTGTTAAAGAGAATATCGATCTGGCCATACAGGTCAATGGTGGTTGCGACCATATTGATCACGTCAGTGGCGTCCATAATATCCACGGGGATCGCCATGGCTTCGCCGCCGGCATCCTGAATTTTGGCGGCGAGGTTTTGCAAACGGTCAATGCGGCGCGCGGCGAGCACGACCTTGCAGCCTTCCTGTGCAAACAGCAAAGCGGCATCCTCCCCAAACCCGGAGGATGCGCCTGTAATAAGAACGACTTTGTTTTTTAGCTTCGTCATAGATGTTCTTCCCTATGCTTCATTTTGTGATTTTATCATCCGTGAAGAGATGAAAAAAAATCTGTTATGAAACGGACTCTATTTGCGCGACTAATTTCAGCAAGGACGATTATACCGTGTGACTATTCTGATTTTCGCGCGTGTTTATAAGACAGGGAGTATTTCCTTTGCAAAAAAAAAATATTTGGGGGTAAAATCTTATTTGAAGGGAGGAAACATACTCTCTTCAAATAGCATAATTCGATTAGCAGTAAAACAGCCTATTGCCTGTGAGAATTATAAGGAGAATATATCCGTGCAAAACGAAAAAATAATAACCGTACTTCTGGCGGACGATCATCCGTTGGCGCGCGCAGGTATTCGGAAACTGCTTATAGAAGCAAATGACTTGGAAATTATTGGCGAAGCGGAAGATGGTTTTCAAGTACAGGAACTTGTCGCTCAACTTCGCCCTCAAGTTTTATTGCTCGATCTAAAGATGCCGGGTCCGCGTCCTGCCGAACTGGAAAAATGGGTGCGCGAAAATCATCCAGAAACCGTCACCCTGGTTTTGACTTCGCATGACCGAGACGCTTATTTATCAGCAATGATGGAAGCGGGAGCATCCGGGTATATGGATAAAAATATAAAATCGGAACAACTTATTTCTGCAATTCGCCGCGCCGTCAGCGGGGAAATCCTTTTTGACAAGGCGCAGCAAAAGAGGGCTAATCAATGGCAGGAAGATGTTGGTAAAAAAATAGAGCTGCTGACTCATCAAGAACACGCCATCCTTATTTTGCTTGCGCAGGGCATGGACAACCAAACGATGGCGGCAAGATTGAGTATTGCAGAAAAAACAATTGCCTTTCATTTGAAAAATATTTTCACAAAACTGCAAGTGGAATCGCGCCTGCAAGCGGCTCTTTGGGCTAAAGATCATTTGTCTGACGACCTAGACAAAATCCTAGGTTAAAGACTGGTATTTTTACTAGGGACAAAATGGAGGACTACGCATAGAATCGAATCGTTATTGGGCGTCAAAAACTCACAATAACTAACCCAAATCATGTGAAAGGATGTCAAAATGAAAATAAACAAAAAAGTTGCGTTTCTAGTTGTTGCGATTACCGCAACTGCGGTAGTACTATTCAGTCAAGGCTCAATGCTAATAGCAGGAGCCCAAGCGAGCAAGTTAAAAGATATATTAAATCTTGATCCAAATGCCCCAAAGGCAAAAGCGGAAGTGCAAACTGACTTCAGCAATTCAAAAAAGATTGACAAAAAACAAGGCGACCAAAATGTCGAATCAATCGCCAAAGTTAAACAACTGATAAGTAAAGCTGAAAAAGAATATTCAACTGAAGGCTGGCTGCACATATCTTCAAGCACTAAAGCATTCTCTACTGCACAACAAACTTTTCCAGATGGTTCACCCATCCCGACCGAATGGACAAATGAGAGTT
Organism: Anaerolineaceae bacterium; assembly: GCA_009885525.1. Taxonomy (GTDB): domain Bacteria; phylum Chloroflexota; class Anaerolineae; order Anaerolineales; family Villigracilaceae; genus Villigracilis. The sequence continues at coordinate 14,002 of VFKN01000167.1, forward strand.
GGATATTGCTGGATAAACACGGTGACGCGGTTAAGGCTATTAATATTCAAGATACAGGCGACCCAAGACTTATGCAAATCAGCGTTTATGAAAATGGGACTTGGACAAATATCTCCCTAGGAATGACCAATGAACCAGAGAAATACCACCCTACGTTTGACGGTGGCATTTTAGATACTGCAAGTACTTACAAAGATATAGTAAAATTTTCAACCGAGACCAGCGCCGTTAATGGGCAAAATACATTTGTTTTCACAACTGAGGAAAATCTAAACACACCAACAAGTGAAGGAAATAATAAACAAATTTACGGAAATGTCGTTAAATACTATTTTGCAGAATCTTCTGGCTTGCTTGTACAAATAGAAAATTACAATATTAACAGCACAGGCGAGCTTGAAATTTTGCAACGTATTTTAATGAATGTTATGGAGAAAGTAACCCAGCCACCCGCTAATATTTTAGATTATTTCACAAAGTAGGAGAAAATCATGAACAAGAAGCTAATCTACGCCTTGGTTTTGAGTGTGCTAACTTTAACTTTTTCGGCAACACTAGCTTTCGCCGCAACTAAAAGTTACAATGGAGTAACTACCGTTACTTATAATAATCGTATTGTAGATGGAGGAACTGCGGGCTGGAATGGTGGCTTTAAGGACTCAACAAGTCCCAGTCGCGTAATGGATCAGTTTGGCGCAAGCGTTTTGACAACTTATCAAACCTGTAACAGTAACATTGACTACTCAACTTGGATATCCGCCAATAATATATACTATACTAATGTTTCATCAGTACAAGATGGCATGGCCAGAACAAAAAAGGCTTGCCCTACTGGGCAAGCTAGGAGATTGGTAGACTACGTTAACCATTGGTGGCAAGACTCTCCATATGCTGGTGCTGGCGGAGCACTCACTACAAGTATCGCCAACTAACTTGTTATAAGCTTTCCAAAACAAAACGGCTCGCCCTCTATTGGGCGAGCCGTTTTGTTTTGCCATCTTTAGAAATTACTCCTCCCCTTCTTCATCCTTGCGCTTTCTCGGCCTTGGCGGCGCAATAGTCACCTTCTCCGAAAGCGCAATTTCCAACACATCATCCATGTGCTTGTAAAATTACAGGCGGAATCAAGCCTGCAAGCGGCGTTTTGGGCTGTTGAACATTTGTCTGACAACCTAGACAAAATCCTAGGTTAAAGACTGGTATTTTTACTGGGTACAAAATGAAGGGATTGGCATAGAATTCTTCTTGTAATAAAAATCAAAATACAAGGAGAAAAACATGAGAAAAAAGATTTTTGGTAGTTTTGTTTTTTTGTTGGCATTTATATTAATGACAACAACCGCTCAAGCCGCTCCCGCGAGCCCACCTGGACCGTTATATCCCGCCCCTGATTTAATTGTCTCTCCGGCAACACAAAATATAGGAACTGCCCCAGGCGGGTTGGCAGTTTGGTATGTAACCTTACAAGGCGGTTCAGGTACTTACAAAGTGACCGTTACATGGGGAGACTCTTGTGGGTCATATACCGTTTCAAACTGGCAACCCAACACAACAAAGACTATCTCACATACCTTTGATTGCGGTTACGCCACCACTTACAACCAGACTTGGAAAGCGGCTGGTCTAGGTGGACCAATTTACGAATATTCAGGTATCATCTCAATAAATCGGGGATGAGCAGGAAATTATTGAATCCCCCCCGGAACAAAGATAAACGAGTAAACTAACACCAGCATGATTGACGATATTGAACTCAA
>VFKN01000049.1 GCA_009885525.1 Anaerolineaceae bacterium
CCGCAAACATCGCCTCGCTGACTTTCTTCGCGCAGCCGGTGGTGGGAACTTTGCTCGGCTGGTTCTTCCTCGCGGAGACAATCACGCCGCTGTTTATTGCGGGCGGAGTGTTGATCGGGGTTGGGATTTTGATCGCGACGTTGGAGAAATAAAAACTCTTGACGAAACATCTACGCGCGTATACAATCCAAGCCATTGATCCCAGCGCCTCCGCGAGGAGGCGCATTTTACGCCCAGAGTGAAAATGACCGAAGAAAATCAACTCCCTGAAATCTATCAAGCACAAGTGACCAACCTCTCGCAAGTAAATGTAGAAACGGTGAAGTCTGAGATGGTGCGCATGGTGCAAAGTTCGGCGGCGGATATCGAAGCCGACGCGGTGGAATTAAGCCAGAGCGCGGCTGTGAATGTGCAGGCGGGCACTTTATCGGCGCGCCAATCCGCGCTGGCGTTGGTGCGGGCAGATGAAGTTGCGATTAATGAAAGCGCGGCGGCAGCTATCCGAGCGGAGAATGTATCCGTGAATGGCGGCGCAGGCGTGGTGGTGGCGGGTCGCGTGGAGTTTGGAAACGCGTACGCGGGAATCGTCGCGGGGCGCGAAATCCGCGGCGAGAAAATCGAATCCATGATCCTGTTAGCGCGTAAAGTGGAAGGCAATGTCACCACGGTGATTGATACACGCGGCGCGTTGATCGCAGGGATGCTCGGCGGTCTGGTTGCGGGGACCATACTTTTGTTGGGACGCATGGTATTCAGGCGCAAGTAATTGGAATGTTCAGCGGCGAAGTGCCGCTTACAGAAAATCATTTTATAGGCGAAGGTAACGGGAATTAAGATTCCCGTGAGAGGCGCCAAGGAGTAACGATGGATAAAGTTGTATTGAAAGCTACCAAACGTGATGTGCTCGGCAAACAGGTGAAAGCCTTGCGCCGCGCGGGTCAATTGCCCGCTGTAATTTATGGTCGTCACGTCGAGCCGATCTCCATTTCATTGGAGTTACACGGCGCAACGCTGGCGCTCAGCAAGGTGACTTCTTCGAGCCTTGTGACGATTGATGTGGAAGGTACTGAATATTTTGCGCTCGTGCGCGAGAAGCAGCGCGATTTTATCAAGGGCAATCTTAAGCATATTGATTTCCTCGCGCTGGATATGACCGAGAAGATCCGCACCAAGGTGCGCTTGCACTTCATGGGCGTGTCCTCGGCTGTGAAGGAATACAGCGCGGTGCTTGTGCATCGTATCGAAGCATTTGAAGTGGAGTGTTTGCCGAACGACCTGCCCGAACGCATTAACGTAGATATCACTTCGCTCAAGGAAATCGGCAACAGCATCCGCGTGCATGATATTGCCACCCCTGAGAACGTGACCATTCTGGCGGATGCGGACGACATCGTGATCATCGCCACGCTCGCCAAGGAAGAGGCTGTTGAAGAAGGTGCCGTTGTAGCCGGCGCTGAAGTGGCCGCTCCCGGCATCAGCGTGGATCGCGGTAAGAAGGAAGAAGAAGCCGCGCCAGAGAAGAAAAAGAAATAGTTTGTGGTTGTGTGAAGAAGGAAACCCGTCATCGTTTGATGACGGGTTTTTTATTTTAATATTTCGATCACCTTCAAAAAATTGACCGTCATCCGCGCGGTGGCGCCCCAGAGTAGTTCGCCGTCGTAGGGATGGTAAGCGATCAACGATCTATCAGAGTCGCGTTGGAAGAATTCCCAATGATTATTTGGATTCGCCAGCCACAATAATGGGATGGTGAAGATGCGGTCAACTTCAAAGCCTGATACTTTGAATGCATACGGCCAGGGGATGACGCCCACCACAGGAGTGACGCGGAAATGGCTAATCGTAATCAAGGTGCTCAAGCGCCCCAAAGTTTTCACATCCGCAGGATTGACGCCGATCTCTTCGTCTGCTTCACGCAGGGCGGTTTGCTCGGGTGTGGTTTCGCCTTCATCACATGCGCCGCCGGGGAAGGAGACCTGTCCCTTATGCGATTCGACCCGATCCGTGCGGCGCGTGAAAAGGACCTGCCACTCATCGTTATATAAAGTGAGCGGGACAAGTACCGCCGCACATCTCAAAAACGTATCGGGCTTGACGGGCATCTCCGCGTAGCCGTCTGTGTCGGGTGCGTTTTGTTCGGCGAGTAAAAGTTTTTGGGCGATATAGGTTTCGGTCAATTGGGGCATGGTTTTTTTTTGTGGGGCACTCCGTAGAGGCGTAGCAATGCTACGCCTCTACGGGGATTATCCTTCTATACTGACTTCGTTCACCAGTTCTTTTCCACGCGGGTCGGAGACCGGCTCGATGCGACGCGCGAAGACGAGGAAGCCGGTGTGCGCGACCATGCGATCCACCGGGCGGATGCGCGCCGGGTCGGTTTTGTAATAGCGTAATAATATTTCACAGACTTCGACAAATGCAAATTGATTGCGCTTCAACGACATCAACATATTTTCAACTTGATTAATGGTGGGAATCAACGCGCAGAAGAATCCGCCGGGCTTGAGCGCGGCGCGGACTTGCGGAATATATTCGCTCGCGTTCTGCACATCGAGGAAGAAAACATCCGCGTCGGTTTCGTCAAAGCCATCGCGGATATCACGGAGTTTGAAATCCACCCGCGCTGCAAGACCGACCCGCTCGACGTTTTTTCGCGCGAGGTTTTGATTATCCTGTTTTTGCTCGTAGGAGATCACCTGTCCCTCAGGTCCAACCGCAGTGGCGAGCGCAATCGTCATCGAGCCGGAGCCTGTGCCCGCTTCCATCACGCGCCGACCGGATGAAACGCCCATCGTCACAAGGATGTAGCCAATATCTTTGGGATATAAAATTTGCGTGGTGCGCGGCAGGTCGTTGAGAATATCCGCGAGAGATGGCTGCAACAAAAAGAACGGCGCGCCCATGTGACTGAAAACCTGCGAGCCCCAGGACATGCCGATCAATTCGTCATGCTTAAGCACGCCGCGATGCGTTTGAAAATCACCGCCGGGTTTAAGCGTAAAAATAAAATGTTTGTGACCCAAGCCAACAAGTTGCGCCAGATCGCCTTCACAGGCAGTGGATAAATAAACCATGAATTACTGTACTCCTGCGGACTCGCTGCCCTGTTGATCGGGAAGAGATGGTGGTTGGGAATTCTGTCTCAACTTCCGGTTGGACGCGATCAATATAATAAACATCCCGACACCCAGCGTGAACATTCCGCCTACCGCCGCCGGGACGATGGCGAAGACCCATTCCGGTTTGCCAATTAAATTTCCGATCGAAGAAAGTCCCGCGCCTAAAGCGCAGGCATTCCACAAGCCGTGAATCATCACCGCGCTGAAATATGCGGCAAACAATCGCAGAATTTTCTTCTCGCGAAAAGCGGAGGCAATGCCCCAGCCTACGAGACCCGAAGCCGTGACATGCAGAAGAGTCGTGCCCGCGCGCACGCTGACAATAATGGGCCAGGTTGTGCTTCCATCCGAGCTGGCGTTTAAACTTTCAACCAGCGCAAAAGCCGCGCCGCTTAATAATCCCAACGCAAAACCCTGCGCGGGTGTTTCGATACTTTTCGCAAAAAGCCAAACTGCCAAAGGCTTAAACAATTCTTCGACCATCGGCACAAAGACCGCAATATAGATAAGCGCGCCTGCAATCACACCGGGCTTTACAATATAAGGCGATAGCAATTTCAGGATCACATCCTGATCGGTTTGTCCTTTCATCAATAAACTCAAGTCCATCATTTGCTGAAGCAGATCCGGCTGCATGGCGATAAAAATAATCGCGACCAAAAACATAAGCGCCAGCAGGATAATCTTGAGCACGATCATGATAAACGGGCTGAGCGTCATGCCCAACCCGAAGATACCAAAAACGCGCCAGCGCGGACCAAACTCGATTCCTTTCGAGCCAATGCCGAGTAATAACCAAACGGGCGGCGTAATGACCAGCACAGTCAACACAGGCAGAACCAGCCACGAAAGCCATGCCACTTCCTGATAAGCGATCACTCCGCCAATCACTATAATAAAAAAAATAAAGCCCAGGATCACAGGGGTTTGCCATTCAGAAAATGGAAAGCGGAAAGGCGAATCAGCCTGCTCGCGGCGCATTGTTTTTTGCAGGACGAGCCATCCACACAATAAAATAACCAATGCCTCAAAACCAAAAACAACCGAGGTGATCATTTCTGCAGCGGGGCTTGCTTTGTCCATAAAAAGATCGTATACCGATACGCCGCCCATAACGGCGGCTAATAGCAATAAGGACAACGCGCTCAAAACCAGCGTGATCAGGATCAACAGGGAGGGCCAATGTGTTTTATTTGTTTGCATTATTTCTCTTCAATCTCTACACTAATTATCTTATCGCCCTCAGGCAGAACGCCGCCTTTCGAAGCGTCACGCGGCGTTAAATTTTCAGCCGCATCCAAACCGGCAATGACCTGCCCGAAGATCGTATACGCGCCGTCGAGGTGCGAAGCGGGCGCAAATGTGATGAAGAACTGACTGCCATTCGTATTGGGTCCCGAGTTTGCCATCGCCAGCATGCCGGGTTTATCAAAGTGCAAATCGTTGTCTTCGTTCTTGAAAAAATATCCGGGGTTGCCGTTGCCCGTTCCGCTTGGATCACCTGCCTGCGCGATAAAGCCGGGGATCACGCGATAGAAGATCACACCGTCAAACCATTTTTGGCGCGCAAGGAAGATGAACGAATTCACCGCCAGCGGGGCTTTATCGGGGAATAACTGAATGACAATATCGCCCTTGTCCGTGTGGATCGTTGCGATGTATTGTTTCAACGGGTTCACATCAAACGGCGGGCATTGCGTGAATTGCTTTTGTCCCAGCAAGATCAAATTCACCATTCCGTTCAGGCTTTGATAATCGAGAACATACGATGGCGGGAGATTCCCATTAACGAGAAGGATCGGCAGCCTTGGGAGATTTAATTTTTTTGTCGCTTGATATATGGACATCATGCGCGTCGTGGTTTTTGGATCATTGATCGCGGCCTCAAGTTGCTTCGGATCAATGCCGGTCGGCGCGGATTCTTTGATGACCCACGCGTTGAATTCTTCGGGTTTTAATTTATCCCATGTTGGATACGTGACGAATAAAAAATCATACATCGTCCAGAATTTTCCCTGCTCATCCGCGGCGAGCGCGGCAAGCACGGCTTTATCCGATTTATCCATCAGCCCGATCAATGGAAAAGGCCGGAAGACGAAGCGAACATTGCTGCGGTTCTTCATCAACTTTGCGATGACAGCAGCCATGCCGCGACAGCCGTTCGATTGAAAATCACAATATTCGGTAATGGTCACGGGCGCGTCTGCGGGGCCGAAGATGAAATCCGCAGCGCTGACGGGCGGGAAGTATGATTCAGAACTTGGTGCAAGGGTTGGTTCGGCAACGATGGCAGAGCAGCTATCCGCATACGCTTTCGAGTCAAGCGTGGCGGTCGGCAACAACACGGGAGCAATCGGCAGCGTTGGCGTGACATCCACGGATGACGCACAGGCGCTGAGAATAAAAGTCGTTGCGATGAATAAAAAGAAAACCAAAAAGATTCGTTTCATGTATGCAAGATAAATTCCTTTAGCGACATAAATGTCGCGGCACGCGTTTATTGTCTCACCGCTTGCTGTAATTCCTCGAAGCTGGTCATCCATGAAATGGCGCTGATGAAATCCGCGAGTGAGGCGCTTTGCTCGCGCAAGGCTCGCACCGCCGGGCCGACGGGGTCCTGTCCTGCTGCGCCGCCGGGGGTATCGGCATACGCGCCGTAAAATGCGAAGTAGGCCTGATTGATCTTGCGCAGCAAATATCCATTCTTCAGGAAGATGGCGCGGCGCGCTTCCATATATTTCTCGGCTTCATCGATCTTGCCCTGCGCAAGCAACTCATCCGCGTGAACGCGGGTCTCATGCATGGCTGCGCGGAAGTCGAATGTTTCGTGTGCATAATCAGCGGGTTGATTCAATGGAAGCGAGATCAAAGTGGTGGGAGAAAAAGCCGCGGGTTTTAATTCGGGATAAAAACGTTCGATCACAAGCGCGCCAACTTCATTCCCAACGATGGCGGCGGTTGTCTCGTTCATGGTGCGCAGTTGGGGCGTGTTCATGTATGAAAACCCAAGCGGATGCCATGTTAAATAGTTATGCGCCCATTCATGCGCGATGACGGTCAAGACCCAGTTCAGGTCTGTGCTGCGCATGACCATTGTTGGATAAACGCCCACGCCGCCGATCGGAACAACCAGCGATGAGACGTTGAGTCCCTGGTCAACGCGGGATTCAAGCGCGGCTTGCGCATCCACAGTGACATCGGTTTCGAGTGAGATATTCGCGGACTGTTCGATGTGGTCGCGAGGAGAAATGATCAGCGCCATCGGCAGCGGCGTGGAGTGATACCACACATTCGGCAGGGGCTGCCCCGCAGAAGTGAGTCCATTTTCCGCGAGGATCGTGGTGACCTGTTCCTGCAAAATGGATTCGGCAAACGGCGCGATTTTATTTTGGCGCGTTTGAAGTTTGGCAAGGTCTGCGCGTACCGCTTTAGATGCGGATTCTTTATCCGTGACAGTCGCGTCGGCATAGATCTGCTCAAGCGCATATTCTTTTTCAAGAATGGATTGTGTGACGCGCAAATATTCGGTGACGATCTGTTTTTGTTTTTCGCGGTCGAGGATATACGGCGCGCCGACTGAATCGGAGCGCAACTTAATCAGCGCGGCGTTCGACATCCACGCGATAAAGTTGAATTCGGCATTGCGCGTGTATGCGCGCACTTTTTCGATTTTGTCGGCAGGGGATGGGGCACTGTAACCGGTGTTGAGGATCAGAATAAAAAGAATGGCTGTTATTTCCAGCCCGCGTAGAATACGTTGAATCATATATGAGATTATACCTTGCCAGTCAATCAGCAAGCTGATTGACTCCAGAAAACAATGCAGGGCGAGATCTAAATATCTCGCCCTGCAAACACCCTGCCCTCAGAAACAGGTTATTTTTTATTTTGCAAATATTCGTCAATCGCGAGCGCGGCCTTTCTGCCGCCAACCATTGCAGTGACCACGAGGTCGGGTCCGGTGGCGCAGTCGCCGCCGCTGAATACGCCTGCGCGTGAAGTTGTGCCTTTGTTTTTATCTTTGACAGCGATCAAGCCCCAATTGTATGTTTCAAGATCGGGCGTGGATTTGCCAATGACCGGATCAGGCCAATAGCCAAGCGCGAGAACGGCGGTATCGGCGGCAACGCTGAAATTGGAATTCTCAACGGGGACGGGTTTGCGGCGTCCTTTTGCATCGGGCTCGCCGAGTTTCATTTCGATACATTCGACGGCTGCGAGTTTTCCATCCGAGCCGGCGATGAATTTGACGGGCTGAGTCAGGAAGCGATATTTCGCGCCTTCTTCACGCGCCATCTTGCGGTCTTTCTTTCCGCCGGGCATTTCTTTTTCGGTGCGGCGATACAGGCAGGTGACATCTTCCGCGCCGAGTCGCAGCGCGGTGCGCAGACAATCGGAAGCGGTATCCCCGCCGCCGATGACAACGACGCGCTTGCCTACTTTCAACGGCTCGCGCATATTCTCAGGGAGCAGGTCAGGCTCCACGTTGCCGCGGATCAAAAAGTCGGTGGCTTCATAAACGCCGGACAGATCAGCGCCGGGGGCGTCTTCCATTTTTGCGTCGATCTCAGAACCAACGCCGATGAAGACCGCTTCAAAGCCTTCTTCAAATAAGTTGTCAATCGTTTTATCTTTGCCGATATACGTATTCGGAATAAATTTTACGCCGGCACGTTCGAACTCTTCCCATTTTTCCTGCCAGACATCTTTGGCTAATTTAAAATTTGGAATGCCATAAACCAGCAAGCCGCCGGGGGCAGGCTTGGATTCAAAGATGGTGACGTCATATCCTTTTTGCACGAGCAGGTCGGCGCATCCCAGGCCGGCAGGACCTGCGCCAATAACGGCAACTTTTTTACCGTTAGGGATGCCAACCGGAAGTACATAACCTTGTGTACGGCGTTCATAATCCACAGTGAAGGCTTCGAGTTCACCGCATAAAACGGGCTGCTGATGTTTGTTCAAAACACATGAACCCTGACACAACACCTCATGCGGACAAACACGTCCGCAGACTTCGGGGAGCGAACTGGTTTTGTGATAAATACCCGCAGCCTCAACGAAACGCCCCTGCTCGATTAACCACATCGCGGATGGAATATCATTGGAGGTGGGACAAGCCACCATACATGGCGCGGGATCGGGGCAATGAATACAACGCGCGGCTTCGACCATGGCGCGCTCAGGTTCAAATTCAATAACAACGGCGCCGAAGTCGCAAGTGCGGACTTCAGGCGGACGAAGATCTAAATCAAAAAACTTGCTATTGGCGCGCTGCTTGCGGTCAATGGCTAAAAACTCACTTGGAACAGCCTGCATAATGCCTCCGACGCATGATATGAATCTCTACTTATAATAGTGATACAGATGATACCTAATCTATTCGGACATACACAGACGTAAATGTCACTAAAGCAGACGACAATCGTCACAATTTTATTATTAGCTCACCTTACGAAAGCGGAACTCGGAAGGCGGTGTGTTGAGCTTGTCGCAATAGGTGTCATGTTTTATGGCGCAAATCCTGTCATCCCTTCGCGTACGCCTTTCAAGATTCCATCCCCATCGCATTTGACTTCCATCCACACCCACTCCGGTGGTTGAGTAGTTCCGAGCGATAGCGAGGAACGTACACTTGCACCGCACTGCGTTTGGTGCAGTGCAGGTGTCGAAACCACCCGTGGATAGTGGATACAAAATTTCTTCATCGCCCTGTTGGTTTCCCCCTACGGGGACTTCGCGATACGGCGGCGGCGGTTGAGTAGCGTTCTTTGCGTATCGAAACCCGCCGCCTACTCAACCAACGGTTTTACCTCTATCACTTCACGCACGCCTTTGAGCAAACCCTCCCCATCGCACTTGACCAACTCATCAAACAACCGCAGCACGGACTTGACCGCTTTCGGCCTGCAGGGTGAAAGACTTCGACAGCAAAAAAAGTAGTTATAATAAAGGCGCGTTCAAAACTCAACTCTTTGGAAACGGCAAATGCCAACTGCATTAAAAATCGGTCCATACCGCTTTTATTTTTATTCTTATGATTGTATTGAGCCGCGCCACATGCACGTGGATCGCGATAACATGAGCGCAAAAATCTGGCTTGACCCCGTTGTATCCCTCGCGGAAAATCATGGATATAGCCGCAGGGAGCTGCGCGAAATCGAGAAAATCGCAACCGAGAATTTGGAGAAATTACGAAATGAATGGGACGCTTTCTGTAGTCACGCTTAGTCTGCCACGGGTGGTGCGCATGTCCGTCACAGACGACACCTTGTCTGTGGATTTGGAGGACGGGCGCACGGTGTCCGTCCCGATTGGATGGTATCCGCGCCTCGCGCATGGGACTCCCGCCGAACGCGCCAACGTTCAAATTGCCGGCGCAGGCTTTGGACTCCACTGGCCCGATTTGGACGAGGATATCGGCGTGGAGGGAATTTTGCTCGGCAAGCCTTCCACCGAAAGCCCGCAGTCATTCGAGAAATGGCTGAAGGCGCGTAAGTGAATCAAGAATTCCGAATTCTTTGAGAATTCGGAATTCTGTTAACAACCGCAGCACGGATTTGACTTCCATCCACACCCAACTCCGGTGGTTGAGTAGTTCCGAGCGATAGCGAGGAACGTATCGAAACCACCCGTGGATAGTGGACACACAATCTCTTCATCACACTGTCGGTTTCCCCCTACGGGGACTTCGCGATACGCCGCAAAGTGCAAGAGCGCGGCTACTCAACCAACGGATTATTTAACCAACGGGGTTGCTTCTATCACTTCACGCACACCTTTGAGCACACCTTCTCCATCGCATTTGACCAACTCATCAAACAACCGCAGCACGGACTTGACCGCTTCGCGCCCGCGCATCAATCCTCTTTTTCCCAATCGCTCAGCCAGCGGACTTGATCTTCCATTTCCTCTTCGGAGGATTCCTTCATGAAGCGATTCAACGCTTTCAAAACAACGGACAACGGCTTTTGCGGCGATATAAGGATACCTTTGTGCTTGCGGGTCTTTTTTGCAATGCGCAGAAAATCTTTGGCGTTGAAGGAAAAAATCGAGCGACCCTGCTCGCTGGATTTTTATAACTGATCTTCATCTTTGGCTTTTTTCTGTATCCACTCATTGGGTGTGTGGGTAACGTCGTGCCCTTTGGAAGTTAGCGCGTTATACAGATCGGGATCAGAGGCGTCTTCATCGAGATGCAGTTTTGGCTTTGACATGTTTCTTCGCCCTATCCTTTTTCATCTCGTTTTTGTGCTGTGCTTCCAAATCCCGTTCCGCTTGAATATCCGCGTCAATCTCGGCTTTGTGCGCCCCATAAAAGACTTGCGCCTCGCGGACTTGTTTGATATCCAAGTCATAATCGGCAGCGACTTTTTCAGGCGCTTTGCCATACTCTATCCATAAGACGACGGTTTGCACGTGGATCGCCGTTCCGCGAATGACGGGTCTTGAAATCCCCGAACCGCCCTGCCGATAGGTGATGAGTGGGAATTTTGGATCGTCCAACGGCAATTCACCCGCATCGCGCATTTCATCGAGCGTCTGACGCACGACCTCGCGCACCAACGCGCGGAACTCGTTCACAGTGAGATCGGAAACCTTTGTTTCAAGCATAACTGCCTCCAGACGCGATTATAACGCCTTGCAATTTACGATTGGGGATTGACGATTTACGATTGAATTCATCCTTCATCTTTCATCCTTTTCCTTCAATCACCTCTCTCACATCTTTCAACACGCTGTCTTTATCGCACTTGACCAACTCATCAAACAACCTCAGCACGGACTTAACCACCCCCGCATGTGGCGCAATCTTCCTTGCCTTCCTAAACGCCTCTATTGCCTCGGAAAGATGTTCATTCCGTTCAGATTCCCCAATCGAAAATCGTAAATCTAAAATCGTCAATCCCGCCAGGGAAAGCCCCTTCGCATCCAGCGCGGAATAATACTCCGCCGTCTTGGACAGAATCTCATCCGCCTGCCCGATCGCGCGGACAAAGGCTCCCCGTGCCGCGACCTCATCCCCCTGCCGCAAGGCGATGATTCCGTGCAGGGCGCTGGCATTGTGATTGTTATCTGGCACATCATATTGAAGCGCGGCTTCGATGGTGGCGCGGGCGTTAACCAAATCATTTTGGAGAAGATAAGCCTGTGCCAATCCCCAGCGAGAACCGTTTTGTATTATAGGCAACGAAATTTCATCGGAAACTTCAATTGCTTCTTTGAATATTTTTATAGCAAATACTAATTTATCCAAATCAAGATAGACGAGTCCCAAGTTGTCTATCGCATATGCTTTGTTCCGAACATCCCCGATTTCCTCAATAATCGTCAATGCTTGTTGGTAAAACTCGGTGGATTTGTTGTATTCTCCCAGCGTGGAATAACTATTTCCAAGGCAAATCAAATTATTTTCTTCGCCACTCCTATTACCAATCTCACGACAAATAACTAATGCCTGTTCATAATACTTGATGGCTTTTTTCGCATCACCCAAATCTCCATAGGCATTTCCAAGGTTACCAAGTACGTTTCCCTCACCTTTACGGTCGCTTATCTCATGAGCAATTGACAACCGTTTTTCATAGAACTCGATGGCTTTTCTATTATCACCGAGATTTCTATGTGCAAGACCAAGATTACCAAGGAAAGGACCCTCCGACCAGAGATCTTTGGATTCGCGTGCTATATCCAATCCTTGCAAATAAAAACCAATAGACTCTTTGACTTTGCCAATCTCATCATGTGTTAATCCCAGTATATTCAAATTGCTCATGCGTAAATTGTTATCTTTGATTTTATTTTTCAATCGCATGTGCGAATCAATCAACAAACGATAATGCCCCCACAGAAGCAGGTAATCAAAATCAATCTCTCGTAACACACTTGCCGCCGTATCATAATCCCCAGCGGCACAGCGCAGGTCAAATTCCGCCAGTTGTGCGGATAGGTCGTCCAGTTTTTTCCATTCCGCGCGGGGCTTGCGGGCTTGTCTAAAATAATCTGCGGCGCGGCTGGTAAGATCGTATTGGGTAAAGGGTGATTGGTAATTAGAGATTGGAGATTGGGAATCCGTCTCTTGCGATTCGTTCGAATCACTAATCTCTAATCTCCAATCTCTATTCTCTATTAACCCAAACGCAAACTCCCGATCCACAGGATGTAAATAAAACCGACCGCTCTCCTTACGCGCAAAGTGCATATTCGCCAGCCGCTGCAAAATCGGTGCGCTGTCAATCGCGGGAGTGCTTGGCGCGAGCACGAAGTCCACGGCGGCGGGAGTCACGGGTCGGTTATAGACCGCCAACGCCTGCATCACCTTTTGCGCGTTCGTGTCCAAACGGTTGAAGGCTTCGCCCACGTAGGCTTGCACCACCTGCTCGGGCAGAATGGGCAGGTCGAGCAACTCCTGCAGCGTGGTAAAACGGTCGGTGCGCAGCGCGGCGTACAGCGCCTCCAACGCGCGCGGCAGACCGAGCGTGCGCGTCACCGCCAGGTTCAGCAGTTCAGCCCCCGCGTTTTTGATTCCCACCAGATTTCCCTCGTCCATCAGGACAAAGGCTTCCCTGGCGTATTCGGGCTGCAAGCCAGTATCCAACGGCAGCAGGCGCTGACGGGCAGGCTCGAAGGTATCCAGTTCCCGCGCGCTGACGCGGGTGGTGATGATGATCTTGACAGGATGGTGCGGCGCATGCAGGATGGCGTGCAGCGCCTCATCCAGTTCCGCGTCTCTCACCTGCCCCTTTTCCGCGTCCACCACGTTCTCGAAGTTGTCCAGCAGGACGATGACCTGCTTCAACCCCTGGAACGCCGCCAGCAGTTGCACGGTCTTGGACTCGGTGGAAGTCTGCGGCTCGCGATACAACGCGGAAAGTTTCTCCGCGCGCGCGGCGGGCAGCAGTTTGCACAGATCCTCGAACAGGTTGGCGAAGTTCACCTTGCGCGAACCCGCCTCGCTGAGATACACGATCCCGTCGATATCCACCTTGTCATGTTTTTTATCGTAATCGTCAGGAAGTCCGCCATTCTCAATGTACTTTAACAAACGGCAAGTCATCGCCGTTTTCCCTGCTCCGCCGCGTCCCACCACCGTCAAAACCCGCTGCGCCTCATTCTTCAAAAACAGAATGGCTTGCTCCGTCTCTGTAAAACGATCTCGAAAATGATTCTGCGTGACTCCCGGCGGTTGATTAATAAACTTTGATGACTGATTACTGATCACTTCTTTTACTGGTTTTCGCTCGCGCTCCAACCCGTTTTGGATATTCTGCTCCGTCTGCTTCTTCGCCGCCTCGGGATTCTCCGCGACTTTTTCCTGCGCCTCGATCTGTTTCTTTAATTCCTCGATATCTGCCTCAATGCGAAGTTTGTCCGCGTCGCTGGCGCGTCTCAAATCGCGATTCGCATCGGCAAGGCGATGATTTAATTCTTCTAATTGTCCTTCGGGTAAATCCAAACGCATAATCGCTTTGCGTAGTTGCGCCATGCCAGCATCAAAGTTTGACGAGAAATCAACTTTCTGGCGGCTGTTCAAGCGATATTGATCTTCGGCTTTTTTATCCAGCAAAAGACATAAAACAGGCTTCTTGTATTTCAACGCCCAAGCCCATTCCTCTTTGCAGTTCGAGTTTTCAGCCGTGCTGTCTACAGACATAACAAACAGCAAACACTTGCTGCTTTTAATTGCAGAAGAAATCTGATCATCCCAATCATCCCCGCTGGACGAGAGATTCTTTTTGTCAAACCAAGCTGAAATAAACGGCTGTCCGCCCTCAAGATCGTTCACAAGTCTTGAGGCAAAATCCAATCCGTCTGCGTTTGAATAACTGATGAAACAATGTCCCGTCATAGTGTGTCCCTTTTGATGTTTGTATGATGTCATTGCGAGCGAGAGGTAGCGAGCGAAGCAATCCCATGTCACGAGAAGATTGCTTCGCCAAAGAACGGCTCGCAATGACATGAAATGATTACTTTTTCAATCCTAAAAATTTCCGTGCAAACTTGCGAACCGTA
Organism: Anaerolineaceae bacterium; assembly: GCA_009885525.1. GTDB lineage: Bacteria > Chloroflexota > Anaerolineae > Anaerolineales > Villigracilaceae > Villigracilis. The sequence goes on from VFKN01000049.1 coordinate 14,133, forward strand.
GTTGCGATTTCAAGCGCTTCTTTGGCGTCTTCCAAACTTGGACGCTCCCGAAACATCACTTTCGCTTTGCATATAACGCCTTTCCATTGGTCATAATTTCGGTATCATCTCAATAAATCGGGGATGAGCAGGAAATTATTGAATCCCCCCCGGAACAAAGATAAACGAGTAAACTAACACCAGCATGATTGACGATATTGAACTCAA
>VFKN01000008.1 GCA_009885525.1 Anaerolineaceae bacterium
ACTACTGATGACTCTACTGCAAAAAGGTCTTTAAACACGAAGGACACAAAGTACACAAAGGTTTTAATTAATGAAAAGGCTTTTCCTTTGTATCCCTTTGTGCCTTTGTGTTTAATTGGTTTTTGCAGTGGACTCACGTATAATAAAGGAAATTTCACGGAGGCATACCATGATCACGACTTATCATCGCCCGCAAACATTGGATGAAGCCCTCGCGCTTCTCTCCCGACCAAACACGCAACCACTCGGAGGCGGCACGCTTCTTTCTCACCACAAGTCTGACCCTATTGAAGCCGTTGACTTGCAATCCCTGGGTTTGGATTCAATTACCCGCAAAGGAAATGATTTAGAACTCGGCGCGACGCTTACACTCCAAGCATTATTCGAAAGCGAAGATTGTCCCGCGGCGCTGAAGACCGCGATCAAATTCGAGGCGCCGATCAATATCCGCAACACGGCAACTGTCGCGGGGACATTGGTCGCGGCGGATGGTCGCTCCACATTTGGGACTGCGCTGCTTTCACTCGATGCGAAGATAACAGTTATGAGTAATCAGTCGTCAGTGAACAGTGAACAGTCATCGGTCATCGGTGTCGGCGAATATTTGTTGACGCATCCAAAAGGACTCATTACCTCCATTTCAATTCCCCTCAACGCAAAATTCGCATTTGAATATGTTTCCAAAACCCCAGCCGATAAACCGCTGATCTGCGCCGCGCTGACGCAATGGAACTCAGGACGCACGCGCCTCGTCCTCGGCGGCTATGGAAAATCTCCGCTGCTCGCCATGGACGGCACCGAAGCAGATGGACTCGACACCGCCGCGCGCAACGCCTACCACGAAGCCACCGATGAATGGGCATCCGCCGACTACCGCATGGATGTAGGGGCAACACTGGCGAAGCGCTGCCTTTCAACTTTCTAACCTGCAACTTTCAACAGGAGAACCTCAATGCCCCACAACTTTAAACTTATAAAAAAACAAAACATCGCTGAGATGAAATCGCTAGTCAGTTTATACCGCCACAACAAGACTGGCGCGCAATTGCTCTCGGTGGTCAATGATGACGAAAACAAAGTCTTCTCGATGAACTTCCGCACGCCGCCCGTCGACTCAACGGGCATGCCGCATATCCTCGAACATTCGGTTCTCGGCGGCTCGGAAAAATATCCGGTCAAGGAACCATTCGTTGAATTGGTAAAAGGCTCGCTGGCAACCTTCGTCAACGCGATGACCTATCCCGATAAAACCGTATATCCCGTTGCCAGTCAGAACATACAGGATTTTTATAACCTAATCGATGTTTATGTGGACGCGGTTTTGCATCCGCTCATCACCGAAGAGACGCTCATGCAGGAAGGCTGGCATTACGAACTGAATGATCTCAAAGAACCGCTCACATATAAAGGCGTAGTATTCAATGAGATGAAAGGCGTATACTCCGACCCCGATAGTTTGCTGGAAACAGCGGTCTACCAATCGTTATTTCCCAAGCACATCTACGGGCATGATTACGGCGGCGACCCGCGCGTTATCCCTGAATTGACTTATAAAAACTTCGTCAAGTTTCACAAGACTTTGTATCATCCCTCCAACTCATTTATTTTCTTTTACGGAAATGATGATCCCGATGCGCGCTTAAAATTAATGAATGGCTACTTAAGCGGATATAAAGCCAGCAAAGTGAAATCAAAAATCCCCGAGCTCAAACCGTTCAAGAAGCCGCGCGTGGTGGAAATCCCTTATCAAGTGGATGCAGATGCAGACCTGAGCAAGAAACATTACATCACCATCAACTGGGTGCTACCCGATAAATCGGATGCGGTGCTGGCGTTCAGTATGAACATCCTCGGTCATATTCTCATCGGCACGTCAGCATCTCCGCTGCGCAAAGCGCTGATCGACTCAGGACTCGGCGAAGATTTGGCGGGCGGCGGTATGGAAACCAGCATCCGCGAGAATATTTTCTCCACGGGTTTGAAAGGCATCCACGCCGAAGATGGTGAAAAGGTCGAGCAACTGATCTTCGACACGCTAGAAAAACTTGCGCGCGAAGGCATCGACCCGGATACCATCGCCGCCTCGATCAACACCACCGAATTCCGCTTGCGCGAAAATAACACCGGCGGATTTCCGCGCGGACTGAGCGCCATGCTGCGTGCCATGACGACCTGGCTGTATGATGACAGCCCATTTAAATTGCTGGCGTTTGAAAAGCCGTTTGGCAAGATGAAAGAAAAACTCGCGAAAGATAAATTCTATTTCGAGAAGTTGATCAGGAAATATTTATTGAATAATCCCTACCGCTCGATTCTGCGTCTGACCCCCGACCCTGAATTGGGTCAGCGCATCGAAGCGGATGAAAAAGCGCGGCTGGCAAAAGCGCAGAAGAAAATGTCCGCGAAGAAATTAAATCAAGTGCTCGAAGAGACTCGTCTGCTCAAAGAACATCAGGAAATGCCCAACAGCCCCGAAGCGCTGGCGACCTTGCCGATGTTGAAACTCGAAGACCTCGATAAGCAAAATAAATATTTGCCATTGGAAGTCATCGACTATGCAGGCGTGAATATCTTGTATCACGACCTGTTCACCAACGGCATCCTATACTTTGATATTGGCTTCGACATGCGCGCACTGCCGCAAGATTTGCTCCCCATGATGAGCATCTTCGGGCGCGCGCTAATGCAGTTGGGCACACAAACCGAGGATTATGTAAAACTCTCACAGCGCATTGGCAAAAGCACGGGCGGAATTCATACTGCAACGGTTAGCAGCGCGGGAGTTGGCTCGCACGAGAACGTGATCAAATTCTTCGTGAGCGGTAAATCCACAGCGGATAAATCCTCCGCGTTGCTGGAAATCATCAAGGATATTTTGCTCACCGTTAATTTCGACAATCGCGAGCGCTTCAAACAAATCGTGTTGGAATCAAAATCGGGACTTGAATCCGGTCTTGTACCGAGCGGACATGCATTCGCGCATCGCCGCCTGCACTCGCAATTCACCGAAACCGGCTGGGTCAGCGAACAGATTGGCGGCGTGGACGCGTTATTCTTCCTGCGCAATCTCGCGGATGAAATCGAATCCAATTGGGCGGGTGTGCTCGCAAAACTCGAAGCGGTGCGCGACACGTTGGTCACACGCAGCGGAATGATCTGCAACGTCACACTTGATTCCGATAACGTAAAGAAGTTCACCGCGCATCTGCATGATTTTATTCAAGCACTGCCGGATAAACCGGTTTCACATCCCGCGTGGAATTTTGAACCTACGCTTAACAAAGAAGGACTCGCCATTCCCGCGCAAGTGAACTACGTCGGCAAAGCCATGAATTTATACAAGGCTGGCTTTGAAATGGATGGCTCTTCGGAAGTCGTAATGAACTTCCTGCGCCTTTCCTATTTATGGGACAAGATCCGCGTGCAGGGCGGCGCATATGGCGCGTTCTGCACCTTTGATGATCTCACCGGCGTCTTTGCGTATCTCTCCTACCGCGACCCGAATCTCGCCGAAACTTTGGAGCATTACAACGCCGCCGCGGGCTTCTTAAAAAATCTCGACTCAAATAGTTTAAGCGAACAGGAACTCACTAAGAACATCATCGGCGTCATCGGTGACATGGACAGCTATCAACTGCCCGACGCAAAAGGCTACACTTCGATGATGCGCTACCTGATCGGCAGAACCGATGAGATGCGTCAAAAACGCCGCGATGAAATTCTCTCCACTAACGGTGAAGATTTCATCTCTTTTGGCGAAGCGTTGGAAAAAGCCGCGAAAGAAGAAGCCATCGCAGTAATTGGTTCGCAGTCTGCGATCGAGGGCGCCAATATCGGGTTGAAAATGACGAAGGTTTTGTAGGAACAAGTCTTAAGACTTGTTCCTACAGGAAGCAACTATGATTGAGTTCTTCAAGCGCAAACTTCCCCACTACCATGCGCGAAACGCGACATACTTCATCACGTTTCGGCTGGCGGGTAGTCTGCCTGTGGCGGCGTGGATTAAACTGCGAGAAGAATACGAATTGGAACAGCGTCTGCTCGCAAATCAATTTCACGGCGAGGCATTACACGAAGAACGTTACAAGTCACAAAAGCGTTATTTTGCCCGTTTTGACGCGCTGCTGGATTCCGCGCAGGCAGGCCCGCGCTGGCTGGCAGAGCCGCAAATCGCAGACATTGTAGCGCGTCAAATTCACGTTCTTCATCCAAAGGAATATTGCTTGTATGCATACTGCATTATGTGTAACCACGTCCACTTGCTGATTGACCAGCAGGATATTCCTGAGCCGCCGCGTCCTCCAAATGGCAAACATTACACCGCGCTCAGCCGCGCCATGCGCTCGCTCAAAGGAATTTCGGGTTACAACTGCGTTCAGGCGTTGGGATGCAAAGGCGCGTTTTGGCAGCATGAAAGTTATGACCACATCGTCCGCAATGAAAAAGAGTTCGAGCGGATTTTGAATTACATCGTGAATAATCCCGTGAAGGCGGGGTTGGCACAACGATGGGACGAGTGGAAGTATACGTATATTAATCCTGAGTTACTGTAGGAGCAAGTCTTAAGACTTGCTCCTACGGAAAGATGATACAGGAATTTCTCGCGAGGTTGGGAAGCCGCTATCCCAAACAAGCAAGTCTTTACCTGCTTGGAGGTAGCGCGTTGGTACTTCTTGGAAGTTCGCGCGATACGCTTGATATTGATTATGTAGGCGACGATATGCAAAAAGATGACTTTCAAATCCTCATTGAAGAGATCGCTGCCGAACTGGGGCCGGAAACCGAGCCTGTCCCCATTGAACGCTTCATCCCGTTACCGGAAGGAAACGAACAACGCAAAATCCACATCGGTCAATTTGGAAATGTGAACGCCTATATTATCGACCCGTACAGTATCGCTCTAAGCAAAGTGGATCGAGGATTTGAAACCGACTTGGAAGATACCATTTTTCTAATTCAACACAACCAAATAAATATGGAAGAACTGGAACAAATAATAAAGAACTCTTTGTCCCACGCAGGGAAATTTGATTTTCATCCTGAAATCCTTGCCCATTTTTAAGATTTGAAAAAACGATTAAAATAATTCAACGTCAACGTAGGAGAACTCATGAACATCACCCTAAAAATAAACGGCACTGAACATCCCCTCGAACTTGCCCCCTCCACCACCCTGCTCGCCGCCCTGCGCGGACTTGGCTTTCACGGCGTCAAGTTCGGCGATGAAGGCGGCTTGTCCGGCTCGGATACAATTTTGCTGGATGGCAAACCGGTCAACGCCGGTTCGCTGCTCGCGGCGCAGGCGCAAGGTCACAACATCGCCACCATCGAAGCGCTCGGCGAACATCCCGAACAGGGCTGGAACAAAACCGAGGGCTTGCATCCGCTGCAAAAGGCATTCATCGAAAACGGCGCGATCCAATGCGGTTACTGCACGCCCGCGCAAATTCTCGCGGCGAAATCGCTGCTCGAAAAAAATCCCAATCCCACAGAAGCGGAAGTCCGCGAGGCCATCTCTGGCGTGCTGTGCCGCTGCACCGGATATTTGAAACCTGTGCAAGCCGTGTTAAAAGCCGCAGCGGATTTAAGGGGCGATGCGCCCACAACGCTTGATTCCATCAACTGGGATTTCGGAACACTCAGATCTGATTCTCCTTCCGATGACACCCCCGCATTTTCTTCTTCCACCGCTGTGATGACCCGACCCAAAGTAGTCCTGACCCCCGAAACAGAAAAATACAAAACCGTCGGCAAACCTGAAATCAAAGTGGATGCGGTCAAACTCGCGCAAGGCAAACCCGCCTTCACTGCCGATTTTGAAAAACGCGGATTGCTGCATGCAAAAGTTTTACATTCTCCGCACGCACACGCGCTGATTAAAAATATTGACGCATCCAAAGCCAAAGAACTCAAAGGCGTTGCGGCTGTGTTAACGTGGAAAGATATTCCGCGCGTGGTCTATTCCACCGCGGGGCAATCAGACCCGATCCCGGGACCGTTGGACGCATTCTCTTTGGATCACAAGGTGCGCTTCGTGGGCGATAGAGTCGCGTTTGTGGCAGCAGAAACTCCCGAGATCGCAGAACAAGCATTGGGCTTGATCGAAGTCGAGTATGAAATTCTTCCCGCAATTTTAGATTCGCGCGACTCGATGGAAAGCAAAATCAAAATTCATGATGAACCCGAATATGTTAATTTCGCAGACTCAAATCCTGAAAGAAATCTCGCCGCTGAAATTCGGATTGATATCGGCGATGTCGAAAAAGGATTCCGCGAAGCCGATGTGATCTTTGAAGCGTTTTACGAAGTGCCGAAAGTTCAACAGGCGCACATCGAGCCGCATGTGGTTGTAACTTTTTGGGATGAAGATGATCGTTTGGTGATTCGTACCTCCACGCAAGTGCCGTTCCATGTGCGCAGAATGATGGCGCCCGTTTTGGGATTGCCCGTCAAACGCATCCGCGTGATCAAGCCGCGCATCGGCGGCGGTTTCGGCGGCAAGCAGGAAGTATTAATGGAAGATGTCGCCGCGCATTTGACGATCGCCACCAGGATGCCGGTGATGTACGAATACACACGCGAAGAAGAATTTATCGCCGCGCGTTCGCGTCACCCGATGCGAGTCAAAATGAAAACGGGCGTGAAGAAAGATGGCACGATCACCGCGAACTCGATGTATGCATTATCAGATACGGGCGCGTATGGCTGTCATGCGTTGACCGTGACCGGCAACACAGGTCACAAAGCCATGGCGTTATATGTCGGCGACGGCGAATATCGCATCGCGCCGAACATAAGATTTTACGCAGATGTGGTTTACACCAACACGCCGCCCGCCGGTGCCTATCGCGGATACGGCGTGCCGCAAGGTTACTGGCCGCTTGACCGTCACATGGAGAAGATCGCGCGCGCAATGGGATTCGACCCAATTGATTTTAGATTGAAGAACGCAATTCACGCTGGCGAGTATCATCCATTTTCAATGGCATGGAATGAAGGCCGCGAGCCGCGCCCCGAAATTATCCAAACCGTGGGGCTTGAGCAATGTGTGGCGCAAGGCAAAGCCGCGATTGGTTGGGATCAGAAGTATGGGAATGAAGAATGGCGTGCTTCTGTGTCAAGTGATTCAGTATCAGGTAAAAAGAGAAAAGGAATCGGCGTTGCGATGGTGATGCAGGGAACCGCGATTCCCTATTTGGATATGGGCGGCGCATCCATCAAGATGAATGATGATGGCTCGTTCAACTTATTGGTGGGCGCAACAGACTTGGGAACCGGCTCGGATACCGTCCTCGCGCAAATGGCGGCGGAAGTATTGGGCGTTCCGCTTGAAGATGTCATCTGCTATTCATCAGATACCGATTTCACACCATTCGATAAAGGCGCGTATGCTTCATCCACAACTTATATTTCAGGCACAGCGGCAACGAATGCGGCAAAAATTTGCGCAGAGCGAATCAAAATCCGCGCGGCGATGATCTTGAATCGGGAAGCGGGTGAGAAAACCAGCGGACATGTGGAAGCGGAAACAAGTAAACAGGTATACAAATCTGATGATATAAAACTTGGAAACAGAATGGCAACTGCGCCTGATGGCAAAAGCGTTTCAATGACCGAGATCGCGCTGGATTCACTTCATAAGAATGACCAGGAGCAGATCATGGGCGTGGCGAGTTACGTCTCGCCAGTATCACCCCCGCCGTTTGCGGCGCAATTTGCGGAAGTGACCGTGGATACAGAGACGGGCGCGGTGACCGTGGATAAACTCGTTATGGCAGTTGACTCGGGTGTGATCATTAATCCCATGACTGCCTCGGGTCAAATCGAGGGCGGCATGATTCAGGCGCTGGGATATGCAGTCTGCGAAGAGATGCGCTACGACGATAAAGGCAACGCCCTTGAACGCGACTTTGACCGTTATCACATTTTCCGCGCGGATGAAATTCCTGAAATGGAAACCATCTTCGTGGAGACCTTCGAGCCGAGTCATCCCTTTGGAGCGAAAGCGGTCGCGGAAATTCCGATGGATGGGGTTGCGCCCGCGGTGGGCAATGCGGTTCTGGATGCCATCGGTGTCAACGTGGACGATAATCCCGTTACGCCGGAAAAAATTTGGCGGGCGATTAAGAACCGCTAAGACGGAGAATCTATTTGATCGGTTCAACGCTTCTTGATCGCTACAAAATCGAATCCGAACTTGGCAAAGGCGGAATGGGTATCGTGTACAAAGCGCGCGATACCCTGCTCAACCGCGCTGTTGCCGTCAAATTTCTGAATACATCCGGCGTTGGCACGGAGGGCAAGGCGCGTTTGTTACAGGAAGCGCGCGCCACCGCGCAACTGAACCACCCGAACATCGTCTCGGTTTATGACGTGGGCGAAGCGGATAATTCATCCTTCATTGTGATGGAATTGGTGAGAGGGGATACTTTACGAAAAACAGAAAAGCCCGTGTTGGCTGAAGCGCTGCTCATGGCGCGGCAGATCTGTCTTGCATTGGAACATGCACATTCAAACGGCATCATTCACCGCGACTTGAAACTCGAAAATATCATCATCACCAATACGCAAACTTTGAAGCTGATGGATTTTGGCCTGGCGCGCGCCGCAGACGATACTCACATAAGCGACGAAGACGTGATCTCCGGGACTCTGGCATACCTCGCGCCTGAACTCATTCAAGGCGAACCTGCCAGCGCCCAGTCGGACTTGTATGCTTTCGGAATCATTCTCTATGAACTATTCACGGGGCGAGCGCCATTTCAAGGGACGATCAATGCAGTTCTGGCGCAGCACCTACAGGGAAAGGTCACGCCGCCAAGTGCGCATAACGCCGAAGTCCCCGCATGGTTGGATAATTTAATTCTTCAGTTGTTGAGCAAACGTCCCGAAGAAAGACCCGCTTCCGCTAAAGATGTGCTGCTCATTTTGGACGAGATGGCAGCGGAACGCGAGCGCGAACAAGCAGAAGTAAGCGCGCTACGGGAAGCGATTGATCAAAAATATACCCGCTTGAATCGGCTGGTTAACTCAGAGCCTCCTGTCACTGGCAACCCTTATCTTTTCCTGCAACCCTTTGGATTTTCAGACCACGCGCGTTTCTTTGGGCGCGAGGATATTCTGGTTGAATTGATGGAGCAAATAATCGGCAATCCGGGCACTTTCCTGTGCGGCAGTCAGGGCGCCGGAAAAACCAGCCTGATCAAAGCGGGTCTTGTTCCGGCATTGCTGGAGCAGGGACACCTGCCGTTGGTTATCAGCGCCACCAGCGAGCCATTGGAAGCCAGCATCAAAAAAGATTTGCTTCCCAATGTGGATAATCTCCAATTCCTTAACGCAATGTCGTTGACTAAATTTATTGATATTGCTGCAAGCGCCCTGCCTGAAGACAAAATGCTATGCATACTGGTGGATGACTTCGATGTTTTTTTCGAGCACGAAGAATCAGAACGAAACACCTTCCATGCCGAATGGCTGCGTTGTTTCAATGGAGAAAGCGCGAATGTGCGCTGGCTATTTTGCGTTCCATCCGACCTGCACCATTTGCTGAATTTCTTCAAACACGAAATCCACCCCAACACGAACACCGTCAACGTTCCCATTCTGGATCGTGAAGCGGCGCGTTTTGCGGTGATCAAACCTGCCGAAACATATGGCGTTTATATTCATGAGGAAGTTGTCGCATCGCTCCTTGACACACTGGGCGGCGACAATATCCACCCGGCGGAATTGCAGCTGGTTTGCTATATGCTGGCAAGCGGCAAGGGCGAGCCGATCAAGGAATGGACAATGGCGCATTACACCAACCAGGGCAAAGCCGATGGTATTTTGCGGGACTATCTCGATCTTGCAATCGAAGAGTTTGAACCTCAAAAGCGCGAACCTGCCTGGGAGATCATGGCTGTACTGGCGGAGCCTGCTTCACGAACACTCACCAATGAGCAGCTGGTTGAAAAAATGAAATTATACGGCGTGGAAGAAAACACGACCCAGCATGTGCTGGTTGATTTGCAGTACAGCCACCTGATCGAGCACGCTGTTACATATCGGCTTTCCAGCGAGAGCCTGCGCCCGCGCATCGAAAAGTGGCAGGAAACGCGCAGCATCCTTGTCAAAGCGCAGCAAGAGACAGTCGAACAATTGCAAAACATCCGCAATTCTGCGCTGCGCGGTTTGGTCGGCGGGGCGCTCGGATTCATGCTGGTGGATCAATTGCTGTTTACCGCGCAGTTATCAGACCTCTCCCTTGAAATATTTTCCGTTTTTTTGGTGGCAAGTATTGGGGCGGTCGCTGGATTGTTAATGGTGTTTTCGATTGATATTTCCATCGCTTCTTACAGCGGACCTAGGAAACCGTTGGCATATCTGGCAGGCGGGATAAGCGGAGCGTTCTCGTTTGCGCTTGCGTTAATCATGTATACAAACCTGAACAATACCGGCAGCGAGCGTTTTTTATCCCTGATTCCGCAAGCCATTTTGGAAGGCGGTTTGTGGGGATTGACAGCTGGCGCGGGAACTGTCTGGGCGCTTTCCTCGCGCCGCCCGCTTTGGATCACCGCCCCAACAGTGATTTTCCTGTGCGGACTTATGCTTAGTGTTGCTGATATTATTATCGGCATTCTCGGAAAATCAGAAGGATTAGACACCACGCCCTTGACAATCGCATTATCAGGAATTATTTTTCCGGGTTTCATTCTTGCTGCAGCTCTGACAGGACGCCGCAAGATTAGCTAATTGGGAGACCAGACCATGAACACGTATAGAATTCTTGCGGCATTTATGTTTGTTGTTACGTTAAACGCATGTGGAACAACACCAACGCCGACCCCGCCTGCGCTTATTCCCAACACGGGGAGCGCAACCATTGGCACAGTCAATACAATGCAGAATAATGTTCAGGCGGGACCCATTGGGAATTTGAGCAACGTGCCTGTTTCACAGACCCTTTATGACGATGATGCGGTTCGCGTGATAGATGGCGGCGCCGCGCTGCTTAATTTCTTCGATCAAATCGCGTTAAGGTTATTCAACGACTCGTCCATAGATGGAGTCAACGTGGAGATTTTGGAATCCACCAATAGGCGCATCCGCATGAAACTGGAACGAGGCGGACTAAGCGGCGAGGTTGCAAAAGACAGCGGCGGCGCCGATTTCGAAATTGCCAACGGGATTCATATTTACATTTTAGGGACAAGTTTCTATATTACTTATGATCCTGCCACCAATATTGTCAGCACTGGAAATTTCGATGGCACGGTTGGGTATCAGGTGCCTGGGCAATCTCCCCAACTGCTTCCGGCAGGCTCGTTGATTGATATTCTTCCCGGCGGAGTCGTTCAGCTATTCAACATGCCATTCGATATCAACGCATTCGACGCGGCTGCCCAAACGGGTGGATCACCTATCGAGGGATTAAGAGCGCTGCGCGCAACGTCAATTACAAATATAGATACGCCTGCGCCTGCGCCCATCAGTACCATTATCCCCACTCAACGACCCACCCCCTGCCCAATACTTGCGGGATGGCAGCCGATCATTGTCCAACCTGTTGATACGCTCGACACGATTGCAGCGCGTTATGGCACGACTACCGGAATGCTTATACAAGGAAATTGTCTCAGCGCGCCGAATCTAGGCGCTGGAACAGTTATATATGCGCCTCCCTTACTCGCAGTCACACCTTGTTTTCATCCAGCGGGTTGGATAACTTACATTGTCCAAAGCGGGGATAATCTGTATCAAATTGGGTTAAGGTACGGTGTGACAGCAGCCACTCTGCAAAGCGGCAATTGCATGGGCTATTCATATCAGATTTACACAGGGCAAACACTGTATGTCCCAAATGTAGCGACCAGCACGCCGAGCATTCAGCCCATCCCGAATACACTGACGCCCCCAATCCCCTATAGCATCTCAGGGAATGTGGGAACGGCAGGCACGACTTTGAGTTACACCGATGGGACATTCAAAACCGCAACAGCGGACGGCAATGGAAACTATTCCTTCACAGTCTCAAACAACTGGTCAGGCACAGTCACGCCGTCCAAGACGGGCTACATCTTTTCGCCTGTGAGCAAATCATACAGCAACGTGATTGTTAATCAAACCGCGCAAAACTATGCCGCAATTCCAATCATCACCTACGTCATTTCAGGTAACGTGAGAGTGGCAGGCACGACTCTGAGTTACACCGATGGGACAGTCAAAACCGCAACAGCGGATGGCAATGGAAACTATTCCTTCACAGTCTCAAACAACTGGTCAGGCACAGTCACGCCGTCCAAGACGGGCTACATCTTTTCGCCTGTGAGCAAATCATATAGCAGCGTACTTGCCAATCAAACCGCGCAAAACTATAGCGCGACTGGAATCGCCAACACAATCTCAGGCAATGTGGGAACGGCAGGCGCGACTCTAAATTACACCGATGGGACATTCAAAACCGCAACAGCGGACGGCAATGGAAACTATTCCTTCACGGTCTCAAACAACTGGTCAGGTACAGTCACGCCGTCCAAGACAGGCTATATCTTCTCGCCTGTGAACAAATCATACAGCAACGTGATTGTTAATCAAACCGCGCAAAACTATAGCGCGACTGCAATCACTTACACCATCTCAGGGAATGCCGGGGTGGGCTATGCGATCTTGAGTTACACCGATGGGGCAGCCAAGACCGCAACAGCGGATGCGCAGGGAAACTATTCATTCACAGTCTCATACAGCTGGTTTGGCACGGTCACGCCTTACCAGATAGACTATACCTTCTCGCCTGTGAGCATAGATTACTTCAATGTGCTTGCCAATCAAACCAGGCAGAATTACATGGCAACGCTCAAAACGTATGCCCTGACAGTGAGCAAGAGCGGCATAGGTTCGGGCATAGTTATCAGCAGTCCAACAGGTATTAACTGCGGGTCGACCTGTACTTACAATTTTGACTACAACACCTCAGTCACACTGACTGCAACTGCTACGTATGGATTCTTTAATAGTTGGAGCGGCGCATGCACAGGCACGGGCACATGCACACTCACGATGGATGCTGACAAATCTGTCACTGCAGATTTCTACGTATCAATTGGATTGTTCGAGCCGGATCATCCCTTCGGCGCGAAAGCGGTCGCGGTGGGCAATGCAATCCTCGACGCAATTGGAGTCAACGTGGATGATAATCCGGTTACGCCGGAAAAAACCTGGCGGGCGATTAAGAACCGCTAAGGGTTGATAAATTTATAAATTCTGTCTAAGCCGCAAAAGGGCAGAACTGAAATTCACCATGAAGAAAGATAAATTAGCGGCATTGGTGGCAGCCTCTTGTTTGACATTCATAAAATCATCCAGTCCCCAATACTGTTTGGCATCGCGGAAGTTGAATTCAATTTGGAAACGCAAGGCTTAGTAATCATAGAGTTTTTCATGGGTCAAATTCAAATCCGTGCTGAATAGAATAATATGCGCTTGCTTGCCCGTTGAAAGTTTGGTTTTCAAGACTACAACCACGTTGATCAAAATTACAAAACCCTTGTTGAGCAAAGTGGCTTGATAAATTTGTACGCAAACACCGCCTTTGGCGAAGGTATTGTTAGTGGAAAACATTTCGACCCGCAAATTATGGGAAACTTCATGGAAATATTTGGAACGAAGTTAAAATAAAACATCACCCTGTATTAATGGTAATTTTCTCAAAAAAACATATAATGGATAATAAAGATATTCTCACCAGATAATCATGAAAAAATGGAAAGTTTCACCTGCGCTTAAAATCACTGCTATATACGCCTTAATAGGCGCAGGATGGATTCTACTCTCTGATCAAATTACGGAAAATTTATTTAGGGATCCCAATCAACTTTCGGCTGTGCAAACATATAAGGGTTGGTTTTATGTTGTAATTACTGCATTATTACTTTTTCTTTTGGTAAAAAACAGCCTCTCAGCAAAAAAAGCGGATGAAAACACCGAAAACCATTATCGTATGCTGGTAGGGAAATTGCCTGCTGTCGTCTTCATGGATAAATTCGATGATCCAACCGTATCGCAATATATGAGCCCGCGCATGAAGGACCTTCTTGGCTACACGCCGGAAGAATGGCAGGCTGGCAACAACATGTGGGAGAACTCTATTCATCCTGAGGATAAGGAACGCGTCATCGCTGAAGATGTTCTTACCGATCGAACAGGCGCCCCTTTCAATATCGAATATAGGCTGCGTCATCGCGATGGGCATTATGTCTGGGTTAAAGAAAATGCTTCGCTCATCACAGACGAAAACGGCGCACCTCTTTTTTGGCAGGGTCTCCTTCTAGACATCACACAGCAAAAGCAGATCGAACAAGCCACGCAAAGGCAACTAAAAGAATTAACCATTCTTCATGCTGTGGCATTGGCAGAAACCATCGCCATGGATCTGGATGAACTCATTCAAAAGGTTACCAATATAATTGGAGATACTTTATACCCCGACAATTGCGGGGTTCATTTACTTAATGAAGCCAAAAATGAATTAGTTACTCATTTTTCTTATCGCGGAGTAGATGTATCATCTCAATAAATCGGGGATGAGCAGGAAATTATTGAATCCCCCCCGGAACAAAGATAAACGAGTAAACTAACACCAGCATGATTGACGATATTGAACTCAA
>VFKN01000091.1 GCA_009885525.1 Anaerolineaceae bacterium
AAAAACCGATTAAACACAAAGGCACAAAGGGATACAAAGGAAAAGCCTTTTCATTAATTAAAACCTTCGTGTACTTTGTGTCCTTCGTGTTTAAAGACCTTTTTTCAGTGCAGTCATAAATGCGAGTTTAAACTTAGGAGTTAGACGTGGTAAAGACCGACCAGAAGCCCTTATTGGAAGTGCGCAATCTTAAAACATATTTTTACACCGAAGACGGCATTGTGCGTGCTGTTGACGGCGTGAACTTTGAAGTGTATCCCGGTGAGGTGTTGGGCATCGTCGGCGAATCGGGCTGCGGGAAAAGCGTCACGTCTCTTTCGATCATGCGCTTGATCGCACCTCCCGGTGAAATTACGGAAGGGGAGATATTGTTCCATGGACAAAATCTCTTAAAGATTTCTGAAAATGAAATGACCAAAGTACGCGGTGACCGCATTTCGATGATCTTTCAGCAGCCGCAAACCGCGTTGAACCCGGTCTTTCGCGTCGAAGACCAGATCAGCGAAGTGTTGAATATTCACAAGGATCTTGGAAAAGACGCGGCAAAAGCGCGCGCGATTGAACTCTTGAAGATGGTCGGCATCCCCGACGCTGAGCGCCGCGCGGAAGCATATCCGCATGAACTTTCGGGCGGTATGGCGCAGCGGGTGATGATCGCGATGGCGCTGGCGTGCGTACCGGAATTGTTGATCGCTGATGAACCCACCACTGCTTTGGATGTGACCATTCAGGCGCAGATTTTAGATTTGATGCGCGACCTGCGCTCGAAGTTGGGCACCTCAGTCATTTTGATCACACACGATCTCGGCGTGGTCGCTGAAATGGCGGAGCGTGTGGCTGTGATGTATGCCGGTGAGATCGTTGAGCAAGCCGATGTGAACGGACTTTTTGACCAGCCTTTGCATCCTTACACACAAGGGTTGATCGGTTCCATTCCGATTTTGGGGCAGCTCAAAGAACGTCTGGATGTCATCCCCGGTTCTGTGCCGAATTTGGTTAACCTGCCAGCCGGCTGCCGTTTTGCGCCGCGCTGTATGGCGCGTGAAAAATATGGTTTGAAGATTTGTACCGAAACAAAGCCCGACCTCGCAGAGGCTGCTCCCGGTCATTTGGTGCGCTGCTGGCTGTATCAAAGCGCGGAAGGTCATAGCGCGCCTTTGAAAGCGAAATAATTAAGTTCTAAAAACTTTTTAAACACAAAGTAAACGAAGGTCACGAAGTAAAAATTTTGAAATTAAAGTTCTTTACCTTCCTTCGTGTTTAGGCTTTTCCCGTCAATTATAGGAGAGCCGTAAATTAATTATCGAATACCTCGGAGCCGATGAGCATGAGTGATACGACAGAAGTGAAAAAAGAATATTTGGTGGAAGTCCAGCATTTGGTGAAATATTTTCCTGTGCGCGCAGGCTTAATGCAGCGCACGGTGAATTGGGTCAAGGCTGTGGACGATGTTTCGTTTAAAGTGAAGAAAGGCGAAACGCTCGGCATGGTGGGTGAGTCCGGCTGCGGCAAGACGACCATTGGACGTTCCATGCTCAGACTGGTGGAGCCGACTTCGGGCTCTGTCCATTATGACGGCAAGGATGTTTTGAAATTACGCGGCAATGAACTTAAGAATGTGCGCCGTAACATGCAGATCATTTTTCAAGACCCGTACTCTTCGCTCGATCCGCGTGTGCCGATTGGCGAAGCCGTGATGGAAGGCTTGCATATCCACAACATCGGCTCGCGCCAGGAACGTTACGACCTGATGATTGAGACGCTTAAGAAAGTGGGGCTTGAAGATTATCACGCGCGCCGTTATCCGCATGAATTTTCAGGCGGACAGCGCCAACGGATCGGCATTGCGCGCGCGCTGGCTTTACGTCCCGATTTTATTATCTGCGATGAGCCTGTCTCTGCGCTGGATGTTTCCATTCAATCGCAGGTGTTGAATATCTTGAAAGACCTGCAAAAAGAATTTGGGCTTACTTATCTTTTTATCGCTCACAACTTAAGCGTGGTCGAACATATCTCGGATCGCGTGGCAGTGATGTACCTTGGCAAGATGGTGGAATTGACCGGACGCGACGACCTTTTCAAAGAGCCGCTGCATCCTTATACAAAAGCGTTGATGTCCGCAATTCCCATCCCTGACCCGCGATTAAAACGCGAACGCCAGGTACTTAAAGGCGATGTGCCCAGCCCGCTCAATCCGCCGACGGGCTGCCGCTTTCACCCACGCTGCCCGATCGCAGAAAAGATTTGTTCCGAACAGGAGCCTGAATTCCGCGAAGCAAAACCCAATCACTGGGTTGCATGTTGGATGGTAAAATAAGGCTAACTATGGAACACAATATTTTGCTGGTTGATGATCAACGGGACATTTTGCGGCTTCTTCATTCCGCGCTGGATACGATTAAGCTTGCGAAGCTTAAGATATTTGAATGCCAATCAGGCGAAGAAGCCCTGCTTGAATCGTCGCGTCATAAAATTGACCTGCTGGTGACCGACTACAAATTGCCCGGTATGACCGGCGTAGAGTTGATGCACAAGGTCCGCGTCCGCCACCCTGAAGCGAAGATCATCCTGGTCAGCGGGATGAGCGAGCGCCAAGCCCGCCAGGAGATGGTCAACGCGGGCGCGTTTGCGATCTTTGACAAGCCAATTTCCATCGCTGATTTTCTTGATGCCGTGGAACGCAGTTTGGGAATGGTCGAAACGATCTTTGCCCCCGAATCAAAAATCGAGGAAGTAAAAGAGGAACGTCCGCTTAAACTTTCAGACTTGCTGACCAATTTCCGCCAGGACATTAACGCGGATGTCGTATTCTTAATTAATCAAAGCGGTTTCATACAGGCGCGCACCGGGAAACTTCGCGATGACAGTATTGAACCTTCGCTTATTTCCGTGCTGGTTTCCGCCCATAACGTCAGTTTGAAGGTTGCAAGATATTCCAATCAGAAAACATTGAACTCATATCATATTTTTAGCGGCGGCGATTACGACCTGCTCTTTATCCCCATCAACCCGTTGTATGCCTTGATGGTTGCCGGGCCGGGGCTTGCCGCTGAAAACCGCGTACTTGAAACGGTTGACAGCATGATGGCACTGCGCAGCCAGGTGGAAAAGTCGCTGAAGTCCATCGGCGCAACCGGTGAGTTACGCGCAGTTACCACAGGCGTGCCTGCTCCCATTTCCGCTGCGACCAATGTTATGACCATACGAAGACCGGAACAATCTTTGCTGGAACCGCCTTCGGCTGAAATGGAAGCGCTTTTGAAAGGCGCTTCAGAGAAAAAAGTTAAAGTAAATGATGCGGATGATTTTTGGAATCAAGCCGTGGAAAAACACGGCAGTAAGCCCGCTAATTCCAATGTCATTTCATTGGAGGAAGCCCGCAAACGTGGACTGCTTCCTGATGAAGGAAAATAAAAAGTTGTGATACAATCGCGTTCGCACTGGGGCATGGTGCAATGGCAGCACACCAGCCTTTGGAGCTGTGGATCTTGGTTCGAATCCAGGTGCCCCAGCCTGACATCCCCCGCTCACGCGGGGTTTCTTTTCTACCGCTATGCGGTACTACGTAAGCAGGATTTGCGCGGCGCAAGCCAGACAAATCCTGCTTTGGTTTCACATCAAACTCACAAAACCATGAGGTGATTACTTATGAAAGTGACAGCAATCTTACTTGCCGCGGGCCAGGGAACGCGCATGAAATCGAATCTCCCGAAGGTCTTGCACCTTGTTGCAGGCAAGCCGATGATCTGGCACGCACTCGAAGCGATCAAGGGATCGACAACCGAGAAACCCGTGGTGGTGGTCGGTCACGGCGCGGATGAAGTGAAAAAATACATGAGCGATTCTGCGCAGACTGTTTTGCAGGAACCCCAACTTGGCACGGGGCATGCCGTGATGCAAGCCGAATCTTTGCTCAAAGGGAATACCGATCTCGTGGTTGTCTGCTATGCCGATATGCCCCTGCTGCGCGGAGAGACTTTACAAAAACTAGTGGATTTACAGCGCGCGAATAAAGGCCCCATCTCGATATTGACCGTCGTCGCCGATGACCCGCGCGGATTTGGACGCATCCTGCGCAATGCGGATGGCAGCGTGCAAGCCATCGTGGAGGAATATGTCGCGACGCCAGAACAGCAACTGATCAAAGAATTAAACGTGGGCGGATATTGCTTCGACGCGAATTGGCTATGGGACACGTTGAAACGCATCCCGAAGAATCCCAAAAAAGGTGAATATTATCTGACTGACGCGATTGAACTCGCGGTGCAATCTGGCTTGTCGGTTCAAGCGCTGGTGATGGATGACGTCCAGGAAACCATCGGCGTGAATACGCGCGCGCATCTCGCGGAAGTCGAATCCGCGATGCGCGCGCGGATCAATCAGCAGCACATGTTGAGCGGTGTGACGATGATCGACCCCGCGTCAACATATATCGAGGCGAGTGTAATTATCGGCAAAGATACAGTCATCATGCCGAATACGTATATTCACGGAAAAACTGAAATTGGCGAAGGCAACATCATTGGCCCCAATTCGATTATCCGCGATTCGAAAATTGGGAATAGATGCAAAATTCTTTCGTCGGTAATGGAAGGCGCATTATTGGATGATGACGTGGACATGGGCCCCTTCGCGCGGCTGCGAAAAGGCGCGCATTTAGGCAACCACGTCCACATGGGGAATTTCGGCGAGGTGAAAGATTCGTATCTCGCAGACGGCGTCAAGATGGGACATTTCTCATATATCGGCAACGCGCAAATTGGCGAGGATACGAACATCGGCGCGGGGACGATCACCTGTAATTATGACGGTGAGAAAAAACATCCCACAGAAATCGGTAGGGATGTTTTCATCGGTTCGGATACGATGCTCGTCGCGCCTTTAAAAATCGGCGATGGCGCGCGCACAGGTGCGGGCTCGGTCGTGACGAAAAATATTCCCGAAGATACGCTGGTGGTGGGGATGCCTGCGCGCGCGATCAAAAAACTCGAAAGAAAGCAGAAATAAATATGGCTATTACAGATCAGGAACGTCAGGCGTTGATCGACCTTGCAAATGAAGCGCGCAAACGCGCGTATGCGCCGTATTCGAATTATCAAGTCGGCGCCGCGTTGCGCACAAAAAGCGGACGAATATTTACAGGCGTGAATGTCGAGAATGCCGCATATCCGCATACGATGTGTGCTGAACGCGTTGCCATTTTCAAAGCGGTTTCAGAAGGCGAAACCGAATTCGAGGTGATCGCAGTCGCCACCAATAACGGCGGCTCTCCCTGCGGTGGATGCAGGCAGGTGATGGCAGAATTCGGTTTGGATACAATTGTCCTGATCGCAGACGGCGATGGACATTTGAAAAAAGAAATGACACTGTCTGAATTATTGCCAGAGGCATTTACGCCGAAGCATTTGTTGTAGGATGTAGACAAGTAGACAAGTAGACAAGGAAACAAGTACATACGTGTTTACATGTCTACTTATGTACTTATTTACTTATTCGCCTTCCTTTCCCCATGACTGACTTCCGTTCATTCCGTGCTGCCGCAGTTGTGCTTCGCCATAAAGATTGGGGCGAGGCTGACCAGTTGCTTACGTTATACACGCGCGAGCAGGGGAAATTGCGCGTGGTAGCGAAGGGCGCGCGTAAGATCACATCACGCAAGGCGGGACATCTCCAGCCGTTCACTTATGTAAATTTGCAACTCGCCAAAGGACGTGACTTGATGATTGTCACGCAGGCAGAAACGGTCAATGCGTTTTTGGGCATCGGCGCGGATCTGATGAAGACTGGCTACGCCTCGTATGTGATCGAACTGCTCGACCGTTTTGTATATGAAGATGATGGCGGGAATCCGGGTGTGTTTAAGATGCTTGTCGAGACTCTGAGCCGCCTCGAAAAAGAATCTGATGCGTGGGTGGCGGTGCGATATTATGAAATGCGCTTGCTCGATCACGTGGGATTTCGTCCGCATTTATTTGAGTGCGCGAATTGCGGGCGCGAGATATTACCTGAAGACCAGTATTTTTCGCCAAACTCGGGCGGGGTGATCTGTCCGCGCTGCGGGGAGGGGATAAACAATCTGATGAAGATATCCATCGAGACGCTGAAATATTTGCGCCACTTCCAAAGATCGAGTTACAGAGATGCTTCGCGCGCGCGTCCCAGCCTCGAGGTGCAGAAAGAGGCGGAGATTCTCATGCAGGGATATTTCACTTATCTGTTGGAACGTAAATTGAATACGCCGGGATTTATAAAACAGGTTAGTTCGTAACTGCAACGCGGAAGAATTTATCTTTCAAGTTGATGATCGGTTTTTCCAAAAGATAAAAACTTAAACTTGCGACGATCAGTGTGGCGCTCATTGCGGCGATGAACATTTGAAACGAACGCAGCGAATAATCCAATCCGTATGTTTTGAAGAGCGCAACCATAATGGCGATGACGCCGTAGTGATAGACATATAATCCATATGAAATTTTCCCCAAATATCTTAATGGCGGGCTTTCCAAAATAGAGGTCAGGAAATTTGTGCGCGCCACGCAGTAGATCAATACGGCGAAGAGATAATTCCAGAGTGTGTAACCCCAGACTTCTTTGTAAAGACCCGTCATGGGCAGGTCATAACCAAGCGAGGCGCTCATTGTGCCTTTTGAGATGAAATCGGTCAATAAACCAAGCGCGGGTGTGATGATCGTTAGCGCCAGCAATTGCAAGCGCGGACGTGAAATCTCGAAGCGTGAAATATATGCGCCGAATGCGAACGCATCCAAATGCGAGAAGGGAATGACGTTCACAGCCTGCTGCGGGTCACTTAATAGATAGGGAAATAACTGTGCGCGATAAATAAATGTGATCGCCAAACGGAAGACAAATCCCAAGCCGATGGCGCTGAAACATAATTGTTTTAATTTCCCGCGCGGCGTGAGGAAGATCAACAGCGGCCAGATTAAATAAAATTGTTCCTCCACCGAAAGCGACCATAAATGTACAAAGAAGCGACTCCGCACAAAGAATGAGCTCGCATGAAAGAAATCGTATACATAAAAGACCGCCACCCAAATTTGATTGAGGAATTTCGAACTGATCTCGGCTTTTAATCCTGTCAGGTCTAGCATGGGGACAAGAAAGATCAGCGCAGCGAGAAGCGCAAGATAAAAATAATAGAGCGGGAAGATGCGTAAAAAACGCCGCCCATAGAATTTGATAAAAAACGCACGGCGCGGCAATTGTTCTTTCATGTGCAGCAAAATATCGGTGATGAGAAAACCCGAAAGCACGAAGAACAACTGCACGCCCAGCCAGCCGAAGGGCAGATTGCGTGTGTGAAAAAAGAAGACGATCAAAAATGCGATCGCGCGTAAGCCGTCCAGGCCGGGAATCATTTAAGTTTTTTGCTCCAATTCAATACAAATATCCATGCAACCATCAACACAATCGGCTGCATGATGCGCCATAACAAAAATTGAAACCATTTCCATTTGAGCGTATAAATAATATTCGTGAGCACCCAGCGCGCGTAGAGCGTTTGTCCAAGTCCGCTTTTGGCGACGTGGCGCTTGTAGCCGCTGAATGAAAAATCATTTTTCCGAAACGCTTCTTCGATCTCCTGCGCGGCGATGAAACCGTAACCGAGCGCCATGCTGATGCCCTCGCCGAAGATCGAATCAGCGCCGGCGGAATCTCCCACCAATAACACGCGCGGCGCGGAGATGGGATTGCGCGGATGATACCAGCGAATGGGATGTCCTTTGATCTCGTAGTCGTTCAAATCAAATCCGTGCCGCGACATTTCGTCGGTCAGTGAATTTTTTAACGCGGGGCGTTTTCCATTGGCGAGCAGGTTCGTGTCGTAGATGCCCCAGCAGCGCATCGGCTGACCTTTGACCTGCGTGGGGAAGTCCCATGTGTAGCCGGCGATGTTATCGGGGACGGGGAAGAAATCAAAATAGGCGTCACGCTTTTTGTGAGGTGAGTTTTGACTTTCGGGCGTAATAATTTCCAACACGCGCGCGGTATGAACCGGGGTGTTGGGGAAGACGCATCGGCGCGTAATCCCATTTGAACCATCTGCGCCGATGACAACTTTTGCGCGAAAATTTCCCTGATCGGTTTCAACAGTCACACCATCGTCATCAGGAATTACATTTTTGACGATGATGCCCTCGCGGATATTGATTCCCGCCGAGCGTGTCTTCTGCGCGAGCCACGCGTCAAACTCATCGCGGCGGACAACTCGCAGCGCGCGTTTTTCTCCCAGGCGGATATTAATGCCGCTGCCCGCAAAATCGAAATGCGCGCGAGCCACATTCACATGCTGCACTTCGTTCACATCCAGACCGAGGCGTTCGAGGATGATCTCAGCATCCATGACCAGCCCGCCCGCGCAAAGTTTGGGGCGTGGATAATTTTCTTTTTCGAGAATCAAAATGGCGGGCGTCAGATGCGGAGCAATCTTCGCGAGGTGTAAAGCAGTCGAGAGGCCGCTCGGCCCGCCGCCGAGGATAATCAAATCGTGGGGTGACATATCTTCCAATTTAACCACATCTAATGCGAAGATGGGAAATCCACAAATCTGTGTGCGAGGAAATTGACGTATAATTTCATAAACCATTTTCGCAAATTAGGATGGACGCGAAAAAATCATCATCGTTGTCTTTAGAGGTAAACATGGCAAATATATCCATAGGCGGTAATGTAACAGATAGTGTCATCGTGAATGGGAATGATAATTTTGTCATCAAGATCGATAGCGTGAATGGGGGTGTTGTAAATATTATCAAGCCATCTGATAAGCCGAAATATTCGGCGCGGCCTGCGCCGGTGGAGATAAAGCCGCGCGCATTCCCTGCGCTGCTGGATCGCGAAAATGAATTTGAGTTGTTAAAGAAAGCCGCTCAATACTCCAATCCGGTTTCTGTGTGGGGGAAAGATGGTGTTGGCAAAACGGCTTTTATCCGTTATCTGGCGCATACTCTGGATGCGGGTAATTTTACGAGCGGTCTGGTTTATATCAACGCGGCGGGACTTGGATACGAGGATTTACTTCAGGCATTGTTTGATGCATTTTTCGACAGCGATCTGTCCTACAAGCCAACCACGGCGGGAATTATCCAGGCGCTCCAAAATATTAAAGGGTTGATATTTCTGGACGATGTGAAAATCGGGCGGGACGAATCCGCGTCTATTTTGGATGCAGCGCCTAATTCCGTTTTTATCCTTTCGTCCATCGAGCGCAGTTTGTGGGGAGAAGGTATTGTTATCCCGCTGCGCGGATTACCTGAAAGCGAGTCGCTTAAACTCTTTGAGAAGGAATTATCCCGCCCGCTGAATGAACAGGAAAAAGCAACGGTCATAAAAATCTGTGCGATGCTTCAGGGACATCCGCTTCAAATTTTGCAGACGGCGTCACTTGTACGGGATGGCGCAATATCCATCGAGAACCTGCTGAACGAGATCGTAAACGAAAAAGTGGAAGATAAATCCATGACCTATATTGGCATGGCTAATCTTAATGATTCGGAAAAACAAATCCTGGCTTTGCTCGCGGCAGCAGGCGGAAATATTGTGGCGCTGGAACATATCAAAGGGATTTTCAAGGACGGCGGCGGAGAAAAGGATATCCAAAGACTGATCGCGCTTGGGCTGGTTCAGGCGCACAGCCCGCGCTTCAGCGTCACGAGTACATTGGCGTCCTCGATCTCGGCGGCGTGGGATCTTTCTTCGTGGCAGGATGTTTTGCTGAGTTATGCGATCAATTGGTTGAGTCAGCAGCCCGCTTCGGCCCTGGTGGAAGAATCAAGCGGACTTTTAATCCACACGATTAAAGACGCGGGCGAGAGAAAAAAGTGGCGCAAGGTGATTCAATTGGGCCGCGCGCTGGAAAAGTTCATGGTTCTTTATAAGCGCTGGCAAACCTGGTCTGATATTTTGAATTTAATTCTGACTGCCGCAAATGCACTTAATGACAAGGCCGTGCAGGCCTGGGCATTACATCAGTTGGGAAGCCGCGCGCTGTTTCTTGGATATGCCGGCGAGGCAAAAACATTTTTAACGCAGGCGTTGAATATTCGTCAGGCAATCGGCGACAAAGCGGGGATGGCAGTGACCCGGCATAATATCGATACTTTAAACGGGATTGCCGCTCCGCTAAAAGGAAATGCCTCGGGCTGCAAAAAATATTTAACCTATGGCTGCGGCGGCGCCGCCGTTATAACCATGCTGGCTATGATTGCCGTGATAATCATTTATTTCCTGCTGCCCAATAATGGCAGCGTTGATTATCCCGCCACTGTTGTACTGCCCACAATTATTATTCCTACTGAAACGCGCATTCCAACAATTACGAAGAGTCCTACCATTACTGTTACCGGAACCCAATTGCCCACTCATACACCCACAGCAACAGCGAAGCCTAGTTTGACACCAACTAAAACGATTACACCCACCCCGCTGGTATTTGACCCTCGTCCCGAAGGCTCAGATTTCCATGATGCTGCCGGTGTACCCATGCGGGTAGTGCCGGCAAACGGAGAATTTATCATGGGCAGTATCGGCACATCCGATGGCCCTGATCCAAGTATGCCCGCCCATGTTGTCGAACTTGATACTTTTTATATTGATAAATATGAAGTCACTAATCACCTTTACAAAGCCTGTGTTGATGCAGGTGAGTGTACGCTGCCGCTGAACTATGAAAATATGCTGAAGTACGATAATAATCAGCCGGTCGATTATGTAACCTGGATTCAAGCCCAGTCTTATTGTGAATGGCGCGGCGTTCAATTGCCCACTGAAGCGCAATGGGAAAAATCCGCCCGCGGCGCGGATAAACGGATATATCCGTGGGGGAATGACAGCATCAATTGTAGTTTGGCCAATTACAATTCCTGTTCAGACACTACAACCGATGTGGGTAGCTATCCGAACGCAAGTCCGTATGGTTTGTATGATATGGCTGGCAATGTTTGGGAGTGGGTCGCGGATTGGTATGATGAATCGTATTACTCAATCTCGCCTTTTCGAAATCCTCTGGGACCTGATTTTGGTCTTGATTCTGAGGACAGACGTGTCTTGCGCGGCGGTTCTTATGTTGATAATGAGATTTATCAAAGTGTAACATTTCGAAATTCAGAATCCCCCGGCAAAACCAATTGGAACATTGGTTTTCGCTGCGCCCGTTCTTCAAAGCCATAGTTCTGAATACCCGGCAAGATAGCCTCAGTAGATGAAAATTTCGTAGTAACGACTTCAGTCGTCCGCTTGAAAATGCGACTAAAGTCGCAACTACGGGCGCTACGAGTCCAATTTTTCATCTACTGAGCCTATATAATGTTTAAAGAATTTTCATCGCAGAGGCGCAGAGTTCACAGAGTTTTTCTCGGCGTCTCTGCGGTCAGAAACCGCGGGCTTTGTACAACTTTCGCTTATCCATTATTCACGTTTTCCCTCTGCTATAATTCTGTCCATGATTCTTATTACCGGCGCAACCGGATTTATCGGGCGCGCGCTCGTGCGTCAACTCTCCGCGATTGGTTCGCCAATGCGCGCGTTGATTCGCCCCTCAAAGCAGACTCCGCGTTTGCCGAAAGGCGTATCGGTGGAAGTGGCCGTGGTCTCGCTCGCGGATGTGCGCGGTCTGCGCGCCGCGCTGCGTGACGTGGATGTGGTCTTTCATTTCGCCAGCGCGGAGAATCAAGGCAGCCGTGGAAATCTCGCCACCACGGATATCGAAGGCACGCGCAATCTCGTCGAAGCCGCATCCGACGCGGGCGTGGATCGAATCATCTATTTGAGTCATCTCGGCGCAGCGCGCGCTTCGGGTTATCCGGCATTCAAGGCGAAGGGCATGGCGGAGGAACATATCCGCAACGGGAGAACGCCTTACACGATCTTTCGCAGTTCATTGGTGTATGGGCCTGAAGATCATTTCACCAATAACCTTTCGCGTTTGATTCGTTCCGCGCCCGGTATTTTTCCGATCCCATCCGGCGGGCGGACGGTGGTGCAGCCTGTTTGGGTTGAAGACCTGGTGACGTGCATGTTATGGTCGCTTGAAAACGACGAGGCGCTCAATAAGGTCTATGAACTCGGCGGCAGTGAATTTTTTACGCTTCAGCAGATCATTGAAACCATTATGGATGTAACTCATCGGCGACGCTTGCTCACTTCGATGTCGCCCATCACCCTGCGCGCGCTGACCGTTTTTCTCGAAGGCGTTGTTCCCAACTTTCCCATCTCATCTTTCTGGCTCGATTATTTTGCGGTCAACCGCACCTGCGCCGTGGATTCCATGCCGCGCGTATTTGGTCTCATGCCCGCGCGTTTTACCTATCGCCTCGAATATCTCATCCGTAAAGTGTGGTATCAACGCGCGTGGAGTAATGTCACTGAAAGAGTTGCTGCCATCCGCGCGCGATAAACCTCTAACTTAAAAACATGTTCACTATTCACTTAATCGAAACCCCCGAAGAAATGCATCTCGTCGAAGAATTGCAGCGCGATGTCTGGCCCGGCTCCGAGACCGATGTGGTGCCGCTGCACATGCTCATCACCACCGTGCATAACGGCGGACTGGTGCTGGGCGCATTTGAAAATGAAAAAATTATCGGCTTCGTCTTTGGCTTCCCGGGATTGGAAACCACGCCGGATGGCCCGCGCCCGAAGCATTGCTCGCACATGATGGGCGTGCATCCCGATCACCGCGATGACGGCATCGGCTTTGCGCTCAAGCGCGCGCAATGGCAAATGGTGCGCCATCAGGGACTCGATCACATCACGTGGACGTATGATCCGCTGCTCAGCCGCAACGCATATCTCAACATTGCCAAACTCGGCGCGGTCTGCGCCACGTATCGTCAATCGGAATACGGCGACATGCGCGATGGGCTCAACGTGGGCTTACCCTCCGACCGCTTTCAATTGGATTGGTGGATCAATACCCGCCGCGTGGAAAAGCGACTCAGCAAGCGCCCGCGTCCCACGCTCAAATGGAATCAAGTTGCCAAGTCTGGTATGCGTCCCTTTTACGCGGTTGATTCTTCCACCGGTATTCCGCGTCCGCCCGAACATGTTCCGCCCTTTGATGACCGCCTGCTGCTGGCCGAGATCCCCGCTGATTTTATGACGCTCAAAGAAAAAGATTTTCCGCTCGCGCGTGACTGGCGCTTTTTCACCCGCGAACTTTTTGAAACTGCATTCGCAAAAAATTACATCGTCACCGATTTTGTGCTTGATAAAAATAACAGCGTTTCACGCGGATTTTATGTCCTCACGCACGGCGAAAGCACGCTCGATCAATTTGAATAACAAAAGACCCTAAAGGTTTTTAAAACCTTTAGGGTCTTTACGTAACGCGTGGAGAGTGGAAAATTATCTCCGTATCGATGAGGAATTGTTGTTGTTGCGGCTCATGGCCGTCATGCCCACAGGGTGATAGGTCGGCTCGGGACGGCTGGCATAAACTGGGGAGGAGGGACGCGGCGCAGGAGTTGGCTTCGGCGCGGGGCGTGGATAATTATTCTGGCTGGGCAGGTTCGCATTGAAGGGTTGATTCACAGCTGCGGGGCGGTTTTGCTCATTGCGATAGTAGCCTGTTTGCGGTCTGGCATCATCCATGCTGAAGAGACGTTCGCCTGCCACCGAGAATGTGCCAATAATCAGCACGCGGATCAACCAGACCATGCCCGCCACCATGATCGGCACAATGCTGGTCATCGCAGATTGACCGACCAGTGTACTGCCTTCTGAGTTGTGGTTGAGAATGGCGATCGAAACACCCCACCAGGTCAGCGACGCGTTGAAGCCAGCCGCGAGCAGCCACGCGCCGAAGAGATACCAAACCTCGGCGGGTTCATCTCGTCCCTGTTCGGGGGTGAAGATGCGCGCAATGCCGGCAAAGTCGATGCCGCAAAAGGCAAAGGCCAGCATGGTAGACCAGCGAATGCCCGCAAAAGTCAGGTCACCGAGAATGTCACGCAGGGCAAAGGATGTTGTGCCGAAGTTGAAGACTTCAAATGCGAGCAGGGCGCTGATGAGGATGCTGCCAAAGATCGCGCCGCGTTTCAACGATGCGTTTTTCAAAAGCGGGAGCAGTTGGATAGTAAGTGAACGGTTCATGGGAGTTCTCCTTTTTAAAACCAATGCAAGGGACAATCAACAGCTCTTAATATAGAACACTTGTTCTAATTTGTCAAGTAGGATTCATTGCAAGTTTATGTTTTGACATTTATCAGATTGATTGAAGCAGCATTCCCAAATGCGGGCAGTCGGGTTATAACTACAAATCCTGAATAATGAGGTTGCTTATGAATTTACGTGACTTGTTACGAATTACCAGCCGCACGTTTGCCTTGGGAATTGAGCGCCTGCCCGGCACCTTGTGCGAGGCCGCTACGATCGCCTATTTATTGTTAAGAGTATCTGATTATCTTGAAGATAATGAGGAAATGGAATCCGACAAAAAGGTGATGTTTCTAAACCTGTGGGTGAATATCCTGCGCGAAGAGGAAACGATCGAAATACTAGCCGGCCAATTGACCATTATCAACGTGGATGATCCTGACGCGATTGTGACCCAACATGCGCGCGAAATATTGCTGCATTTAAATTCCCTGCCCTATGAAGTCCGCGAGATCATCGTTCATCATGTTATTAATACCACACTGGGCATGGCGCGCTGGATGAAACTGGGACCGAACGTCCGGGATGAAAAAGACCTCGATGATTATATGTTTGAAGTGGCGGGGCGCGTCGGGTATTTGGTGACGCAGTTATTTGCGTGGTATTCGGTAACCATCCGCCGCAAGGAAAAAGAGATCATGCCGCTGGCGCGCGAGTTTGGGCTGGGCCTGCAAACTGTGAATGTGATCCGCGGCCTGCGTGATGATTTTGAGCGCGGCTGGGTCTATGTGCCAAAGCAATTTCTGTCGGATATGAATATTTCAAAGGAGCAGCTCTTTGACCCTGAATATCGCGAGCAGGCTTTAAAGGTTCTGGATATGATGACAGACAAAGCGGAACGCCATCTTAAACTGGCGCTGCAATATGTCAAATCCCTGCCGTGGTGGCAGCATGGCATCCGGCTGGGCTGTATTTTTCCGCTGATGTTTGCCATCCGTACGCTGGCGGTTTGCCGCCATAATACGCTGGTCTTCGAAAGCGAGGCGAAGATCACGCGCGCTGAAGTTAAAAAAATCATTTTGGATTCAACACTTTGGGGCTGGTCTAATCTCTGGCTGGATCGCTATTACCGGCGGATGAATATTATTGCAGAGTGAATCAAACATGACGCACCCCGAATTTAATAATGGGACGCTGACGAGCGCGGATGGACGCCGAACAGGACAAAAAATCCGCGTTTTCCGCGTCCCATTTGCTTGTAAAAACGAACTCACCCACGAAATCTTAATTTCGGGGTGAGTCATGATGTTTGATTCACGGGTTATGGATTGATGACCGGCAGTTGGCTGAGCGGCGCAGAGACGCTGACCAGCTGCGCGTACACCCATGCTTTTTTGCCGGGCTGATTGGGGTTATCCACTTGTATCCATTTGCCGTTGGCTGTTTTTCCATATGCGGTTACGCTGGCTTGCGGGGCGAGGATGCCGGCCTGCGGAGATGTTGCATCCGGCTCCTTGCGCAGGTTGACGCCGGTGTCGCTGATATTGGTTACGGTGATTCTTGCGGCGGCAATCGCGGTGGCGTTTACATCCGGTGTGGCAGATGCAGACGTGGTCGGCAAAACTACGGGAGCGAGTCCCAGCAGCGTGGCACGTTCCGCGTCGTATTGCAGATGCAGATCGAGCGCTTGAATAATTCCCGCGTTGATCTGCTCCGTTTGTGATTCATCTGTTGCGCCCACGAATGCCAGCAGGGTTTGCACAACGGCTTGCATGTGCGCCAGTTGTAATTCTTTGAGCGCTTTCAGGCAGGCGGGCGTTTGCTGATCTTCGGCAGCGCGCAGCACGCGCTGCAAATCCGGGATGACCAGGATGATCTGCGCCTGCGGAACGTTGCTTGCCAGCGTCGAGTAATCGTCGAATTCGCGGGTAAGGTCGTGGATCTTTTTAACCTCAGCGGACAGGTTATCAGGCGAGCACGGGTCGGGTATGGATGTGATTGTGGGTGGCGGTACGGACGCGGCGGGCGCAGGCGTGGCTTTTGCTCCACAGGCGCCGAGCAGGAGGCTGATAAACAGTAAGATGGGTAGAATGATTTTTTTGAACATAATTTATTTCCTTTACGATGTAGGCTGTTATGCTGATTGTAGCATTATTCAGGCGTATACAAAATACACGCGGACGGTTAAACTTGATTTGAAACTTTTGCGACGGAGGAATACTTTATGAATAAAGATAAACCCATTGGATACATCGTCAGCGGCGGATTGAAGGAATCGTTCTACGCGCGTTTAACTGTGCCCGCACAAGATGTGCAGGAAGGCGCGTTCGTTGTGATGCAAAATTCCAACTGGCGCTATTACGGTCTCGTGACCGATATTCAACTCGGCGCGACCGATCCGCGTTTTGCGGATGAACAAACCGAGGTGCGCTTCCCAGCGGAACTTGCGAAGGCGCTCCACGGGCAGACTCTTTACACGAATATTGAAATCCTCCCCGCGTTGATGCAGGATACGGGACCCGCGCTGGACTCCCACGAATATCCGCTTTGGAAAGCGGAGAATCCCAACGACCCGAATCCGATTCCCGTGAAGACCGTGCCGCAGCATCACACACAAGTGGAGATGGCCAAGCCGGAACATATCGCCGGCATTTTTGGCGACCCGGATAAGGATGGCAATTTCATCATCGGTTATACGCGCGAGCAGGGACATCCCGTCTGCGTGAATCTTGATAAATTCGTGCAGCGTTCATCGGGCGTGTTCGGCGCGACAGGTACGGGTAAATCCTTTTTGACTCGTTTGGTGCTCGCGGGTTTGATGCATCACAACAAAGCATCGGTCTTGGTTTTAGATATGCACAACGAATACGGCTTTGACGATATCGCTTCGGATACGAAGAAATCCGTAGTCGGGTTGAAGACCAAATTCAAGTCGAAGATCAACGTGGTGGGCTTGGGTGGCGGCGCGACCATCCGCGGGCAGGTTCCCGATTTCAATTTGGAAATCGCCATGGCGGATATTTCATCCAGTGATGTCGAGATGCTCTCGCGCGAATTGAATCTGCGCGAGACTACGCCGACGATTCTGAACGCGCTGTATATGACGTTTAGAGATAATTGGTTTGCAGAGTTCCGCGAGATGAATCGCGAGACGACGACGTTTGAAGATGAAAAAGGAAAGACGAAAGAAGTGCCGGCTGATGGCAGCGTGGCGAAGTGGGCGAACGAAAACGGCGTGAACGTGATGGCTGCCGAAGCGCTGCACGATAAACTGCGGCGTTTGTTTAACAAACATTACATCGTCGAAAATCCCGCCGCCGACAGCGTGGCGCAGATCATCAACTCGCTGGAAGCGGGTAAGCATGTGGTGCTGTCTTTCGGCGAAAACGAAAGCGACCTGGATTATCTGCTCGTCTCTAATTTGCTGACGCGCAAGATCCGCGCGGCGTGGGAGAAGAAGACCAACGAATTTAGGTCGCATGGCAAAGGCGAACCGCGACCGCTGATTATCGTCGTGGAAGAAGCGCATAAATTATTGAACCGTGAAATGGCGGCGCAGACCACCTTCGCCACCATCGCCCGCGAACTGCGCAAATATTACGTGACCCTGCTCATCGTTGACCAGCGTCCCTCGCAAATTTATGACGAGGTCATGTCGCAGCTCGGCACGCGCATCAGCGGCTGGCTCGGCGACGACTTCGATATCCAAGCCGTGCTTTCGGGTCTTTCGGGACGTGAATCCCTGCGCGGCATGTTGGCGCGTTTACAGCCCAAAGAGGAAGTGCTGCTGCTCGGCTGGGGAGTTCCCATGCCGTTGCCGGTGAAATCGCGCAGATATGATGATAAGTTTTGGAAGGAATTGCTCGGAAGTAAAGGCAGGAAGAGTGAAGCAGAATTGATTAAGGAACTTGGCATTAACTAAGGGCTTCTCTGTAAGCGGAAATTTTCTTGTCACATTGCCCGCACGGGGATTCATCCCCGTGCTATTCTTACAAAGCCCGCTACACCTGCCCTGGCGGGCGGTGCCAGGGCAGCGGACTGAGCCGCCGCAGGCGGCTTCGTAATAGTAGCCGTGACGTTTACGTCGCGGCGGGTCTGGCGGGAGAGAAATCTGATTTTGCAAATGTAAAGAAGGGGGGAAGCAATCCGAGGCAGAGAATATGAAGGATATTGGGTTTTAGCGTTGACCAAGCGGGTATAATGCCGATATGAAAATAATCTTTGAATGGGATGAGAATAAAGCGCGTTCCAATCTTGAAAAACACAAGATTAGCTTCGATGAAGCGCGCACGATATTCATAGACCCACTCCTTGTGACTTTTGTTGATGAACTTCATGCTGACAAAGAAGAGCGATTTATCAGCATTGGACTCTCTGAAAGCAACCGTGTTTTACTTGCGGTTCATACTGAACGCGAGGAAAAGAATGAAAAAATCATCATCCGTATTATCAGTTGCCGGAAAGCAACCTCAACCGAAAGAAAAAAATATGAAAAAAGCGATTAATAATCCCCAGAACGATGATATGCTGCCTGAATATAATTTTGATGGCAAAAAAGGTGTGCGTGGAAAATATGCCAAAGCCATGCAGAAGGGATATTCTGTCCGTGTTTTGAATGAAGATGGCACAGTAACTATTCAGCATTTCATTCCCAAGGAAAGCGCTGTCCTGCTTGACCCGGACGTGAAAGTTTACTTTCCAGATTCAGAAAGCGTCAATCAGGCTTTGCGTTCGTTGATCAATCTTATCCCTGAGAAAAAAATGAGACGTGCTGCGGAAAATCGAGCAAAGTACGGCGGGAAGTAAAAAGGGTGAGAAGAACCCCGAGATGGAGAATATGAAGGAACTTGGGTTTTAGCGTTGGATGCGGAGTGATAAAATCAATTACGAGCAAACGTTATTGCTGAATGGAGTGTGTCCCATGCAATTCAAAGACATTATCACAATTGAGCCGGGAAAAAGGGGTGGCAAGCCGTGTATTCGCGGAATGCGCATTACGGTTTATGACGTGCTGGAATATCTCGCCTCTGGCATGTCGGAGCAAGAGATTTTGAAAGACTTTCCATATCTGAGAAAGGAAGATATTCTCGCCTGTCTGAGTTTTGCGGCGACTCGTGAACGGGTGATGGTGGCTGTTCAATGAAATTGTTATTGTTCGATCAGAATCTTTCGCCGCGCCTGATAGAGCGTTTGGCGGATGTTTATCCCGATTCCGTTCATGTGTTTTCACTTGGATTTGGCGATGCCATGGATATTGACATCTGGCAGTATGCGCATGACCATGATTATGTGATCGTCACAAAAGACGCTGATTTTAGCGAGTTTGGAATCATCAAAGAGTTGGAACGGCTGGGATTCCGAATTGTCAGAGAGGGGAATCACATTGCCATGCAGCGCGAAAATCCAGATGGGACAAAAACACCGTTAACGATGCCAAACCATCGCACGATAAAGAGTTCCACGTTACGCACAATCCTTTCACAATGCAACATTTCTCGCGATGATTTTCTAAAATTCTACGAAGAATAACTTTACCCAAGGGAAGATTATGAAATGAAAATTTCAAAAAAGATATTGTCTATTTATAATTCTTGAAATCCGTTATCATGTAGTATAGATTAAGTTTGAGAAGGAGAAACAACATGGCTCCAATAACGACACAAAAAACCATCTTTAAAGTCAGCGATTTTCTTTCTTGGCAAAGAAGTGGCTCTCTTGTATTAAGTCCCCAATTTCAAAGAAACTCTGTTTGGAAATCTGGAACAAAATCATATTTGATTGACACAATTGTTCGTGGGTTTCCTATTCCGATTATCTTTTTGCGTGATCGATTAACTGATTTCAAGACTTTCGAGCCAAAACGCGAAGTTGTAGACGGGCAACAAAGACTGAGAACGATTATTGCCTATGTTGCCCCTAGCCTTATTTCCGACTTTGAAGATAGAGATGATTTTACAGTTAGGCGTTCTCATAACCTTGAACTTGCAGGCAAAAGATTTTCTGAATTGCCTCAAGAAATTCAGAGGAAAATATTGGATTACGAGTTTAGTGTTCATGTGCTGTCTCCCGATGTAGATGACCGAGAAGTCTTACAAATCTTTAGAAGAATGAATTCTTCTAATTATGCTCTAAATCCCCAAGAAGTTAGAAACTCTCAATGGTTTGGAGAATTCAAGACTTCAATGTACTCATTGGCAGAAGAGCAACTCGGCAAATGGAGGAATTGGAAGACATTTACGATTGATGATATTGCCAGAATGCAAGAAGTTGAATTGACAACAGAATTTTGTCTTATGATGATTGATAAGGCTGTTCAGGGTAAATCAAAGACCAAAATAGATAATGCCTACGAGTTTTATGATGAAAATTTTCCTGAGCGATCCGAATTAGAAAGCAGATTCAGAACTGTCATGGGTACGATAGATGAAAAATTCGGAGATGATTTTTCTCGTTCGCCATTTAGTAAGAAAACTATAATTTATAGTATCTTTGCTGTGTTTTATGATTTATTGTTTGGGCTAGACTCTAATCTAAAAAAAACCAAATCCAATTCAATTCCTCCAGAGCAGGTTGCTTCAATAAAACTGGCAGGGGAGCGGATTCAAAACGGCTCTGCCCCAGCATCTATTTTAGAGTCTGCTTCCAGACGAACAACAAATCCCAAAGAGCGAAAAGCCTTGACTGAATACATTTTACAAGCGTCAAAGTCTGGAAAATAGGAGATGTCTCGCCCGTCTTCCGCATTGACAAAAAATTTAATAACTTATCTTGAGTCTTTAAATAAAACAAGAGTCAAGATGGAAAATTTATTTAATAAAAAATCCTTATCAAGACGTGATGTTGAAAAATCCTATGAAGCGCTATATCTTCGTACAACAACATTCTTTGAGGGCTTTATTGAGGAATTGTTTTTCGGATTGCTTACTAAACGTATATATCCAGTATCTAGTGATGTTGTCGCCAGAGTCGATTTGAAATCAGATATTGTAGCAAGAGACGTAGTTTTTGCAGGAAAACCATACATAGACTGGTTTCCTTATGTTAGAACTGTAGATTTGGCGGAAATTTACTTTCGTGGCGGAAGACCATTTACCTTTCTTGATGTATCATCTCAATAAATCGGGGATGAGCAGGAAATTATTGAATCCCCCCCGGAACAAAGATAAACGAGTAAACTAACACCAGCATGATTGACGATATTGAACTCAA